>JAEUNS010000105.1 GCA_016790005.1 Zoogloeaceae bacterium | reverse complement strand
GGTGTGCGTGAAGGGGTGATTTCATGCACACGGGAGTCACGACACCTCGAGCCGGCAAGGACGCGTGCCTCGTGCTCGACTTCGTCGGACGTGTCAGGTCTGACTTCCGCTTCGACCGCCGTCGAAGTCGCCTGCAGTAGCGACGCCATCGTAGTCACCATCGAGGCCGCCGGACGCGATCTGGTGCCTCTTGTGACGATACCGCCGCTGAACGCCACGGCCCGCTTCGGTCTCGTGGCCCTGGACCACCGCGCTGAATTCCCGGGGCTGCAAATCGTCTGCGAAACGGTCACGCGCTTGCTCACGACTTGATGTGACAAGCTTGTTGTCGATCGGGCTGACCACCCCCCCACTTTGTTAACCCGATTAACAAACCCGCATGAGCGGTTCGCATTTCTCGCGCCATCGTTAATCGTGGCTGAGGAAGATGATGACCAAGCGGCCAACAGGCCGGACGCCTCACAAGCTTATCAAGGAGAGCCATCATGCAAGTCAGTCGTCGTGCATTCCTCAAGTCGACCGCAGCCATCGCCGTCGCAGCAAGTGGGTTGAAGATTTTTGGTGTCAACGAAGTCTTTGGTGCCGATACCGTGCTGATTCCGCACGCTTCGCACTACGGCCCCTTCCTGGCCGTAGTGAAGAATGGCGTGCTGGTGGGGGTGCAGCCGCGCAAGGAGTTCGACGCGATGCCGACCCAGATGCTGATCGACGGTATCCTCAGCCGCACCTACCACCCGACCCGGGTGCAGGGGCCGATGGTGCGTCGCTCCTATCTCGCCAACCCGCGCGGTGACACCAAGCCGCATCTGCGCGGGCAGGAGCCGTTCGTACGGGTGAGTTGGGACGAGGCGCTCGCGCTGGTCGCGGATGCCACCCTGCGCACCATCGAGGAGCACGGCAACGACGCGGTATTCAGCTCCTCCTACGGCGGCTGGTCGCATGCCGGCGTGCTGCGCCCGCAGGTTTTGCAAGGCCGCTTGTTCGGACTCATCGGCGGACACAGTGTGACCACCGGCGACTATTCCGGCGGCGCGTCGCAGGTGAGCCTGCCGCACATCATCGGCGACATGGAAGTGTATTCGCCGCAAACCGCCTGGGAGGTGGTGCGCGAGCATACCGAGGTGTTCGTGCTGATCGGCTGCGACCCGTGGAAGAACAACCGTATCGAATACACCGTGGCCGACCACCAGATGTATCCGCGTTGGCAGGCGATCCGCGACGCCGGCGTGAAGTTCATCTCGATCGACCCGCAGCGCACCACCACCGCCGAGGCGATGAACGCGGACTGGGTAAAGATCGTCCCGAATACCGACTCCGCGCTGTTCCTCGCGATGTGCTGGCATGTCTATACCACCGGCAAATACGACCAGGCCTATCTGGACAAGTACACCGTCGGTTTCGAGCGCTTCCTGCCCTATCTGCTCGGCCAGGATGCGGACGGCACCCCGCCGAAAACCCCTGAATGGGCGGCTGCGATCACCGGCATCCCGGCGGCGAAGATCGTCGAACTGGCCGATCTCTTCGCCAGCAAGCGGACCCAGTTCGCTGGCGCCTGGGCGCTGCAGCGAGCCCACCACGGTGAGATGAGCCACTGGGCCATCATCGCCTTCGCCGCGATGACCGGCAAAATCGGCAAGCCGGGGCAGGGTGTGGGCTTCAGCTGGCATTACGGCGGTGGCGGCATGCCGGTTTCCGGCAAGCGCGGTGCGGTCGGTATCTCGCAGGGCCGCAATCCGGCCAAGGGGCGCTGCCCGGCCTCGCGGATCTCGGAGATGCTGCTCAACCCGGGCAAGCCCTATACCCGCGACGGCGCGACGATGAACTTCCCCGACGTGCATATGATTTACAACGCCGGCAACAACTTCGTCCATCACCAGCAGAACACCAACGAGTTGATCGAGGCGATGGCGAAGAAGGTGCACACCGTGGTCAACCAGGATCCGTGGTGGTGTGCTTCGTCGCGCTACGCCGACATCGTGCTGGCCGCGACGACCCCGCTGGAGCGCGACGACATCAGCTCGGGCGGCACCTACAGCAACGACAAGATCTGGGCGATGCGTCAGGTGATCCAGCCCTACGGTGACAGCCTCGACGATTTCGAGATCTTCCGTCGTCTGGCCGGTCTGCTCGGCGTTGAGTACGGATTCACTGAGGGCCTGTCGGTGATGGACATCGTCAAGAACAGCTATGCCAACACTGATGCCACCATCCCGTTCGAAACCTTCTGGGAAACCGGTGTGGCCGAGATGGCGGTCCCAACCGAGGCGCGGTTGTGGGTTCGCCACGGTGACTTCCATACCGACCCGGAGAAGCACCCGCTGCACACGGAGTCCGGCAAGATCGAACTCTTTTGCGAGGCCTTCGAGCGCTTTGGCACCAAGGAATGCCCGCCGATCCCGAAATATCTCGAACCAGCGGAGTTCCTCGGCAACGCCAAGCCACAGCAGGTCCACGTGGTCAGCCCGCACCCCTACATGCGCGTGCATTCGCAGATGGCCAACGCCTCGATCGCGGACGAACTGAACATCCAGGGGCGTGAATTCGCCTTCGTCAATAGCGAGGATGCGCGCGAGCGCGGCGTCAAGGATGGCGACCTGATCGAGGTCTACAACGACCGCGGTGCGATCATCGTCGGCGCACGGGTCACCGACAACATCATGAAGGGGGTCATCAGCATCTATGAAGGCGCCTGGTTGTCCAAGGACAGCAGGGGGCGCTGCAACAGCGGTGCAATCAACGTGCTGACCACCAGCATACCGGCAAGCGACCTGAGCCAGGCGACCAGCGCCAACACCTGCCTCGCCTCGTTCCGCAAATGTACCGATGCGGAAGGTCCGAACCGCGCCTACGAACCACCCACGGTCGAGACCCTTGACCATGTCGAGCTTGATGTCGCTGCGATGAAACTCGTGGAGCGCTCTTACGAGGCCAGAACCGCCGCCACGGCGACCATGACCCCGGGTGAGCGCTTGTTCTACAACAACTGTACGCTGTGCCACGTGCCCCGCGAACCGGGTAATTTCACCATACGGCAATGGCACGGCATCACCGAGAGCATGTTCCCGCGGACCGGTCTGACTGAAGAGGAACGCAAGCTGGTGCTGGAGTTCCTAGAGCAGAACGCCAAGGATGCAGTGAAGACGGCAATCTGAGGCCAGGGCCTGCCGCCTGGCGACGCGGTTCGAGCCAGACATCGGCGCGGACGCTTTAGGGCGTTCGCGCCGCTTTCACTTCGTAAACCGGTGCGAAGCCAGCCGGCGCCATCATCCAGTCGGCTGGAAAGCGGGTCAGGGTTGTGGGCTCGACCAGCTCCACGTCCGGGCCGACATGCGGCTCGACCGGCAGCCCCTCCAGCACGCGCAGTACCTGGCGCATCGCAAGACGTCCCTGCAGCACCGGGAAATCGGTGACCGAGGCCAGTATGCGGCCGCGGGCCAGCGCGCCATACACGCCGGGGGTGATATAGCTCGCGACGATGCCGGTCGTCTCATCGCGCTGGCGGCGAAGCAGTTCGGCGACTGCGACCTCGGCCATCGGCGCGTTGCCGACCAGATAATCGAGTTGCGGGTGTGCGTCGAGGGCATCCTCGACCAGTTGTCGCTGCACCGAGCGGCCGGTGTCGCCCCAGCGCACGGTCACGACCTTGACCGCGCTGCCGGCCAGGGCGGCGTGGAAGCCACGGTCTATGAACCCAACCCAGCCCGCCTCCTGCGGCCCCGGAAACCACGCGATCCGCACCGGCGCCGATCCGGCCGGATGACGCTCGGCCAACCATTGCCCGACCTTCCAGCCGAGCTGATACCAGGGCACGCCCACCTTGGCGCGCACGCTGCCCGCGTCGATGTCATTGACTAACGCCAGCACCGGGCGGTTGGCAAGTGCTGGCCGCAGAAGATCGTTGAGGCCGGCAAAGGACACCGTGCCGACCAGCAAGGCATCGACCGCGGAATCCGCCAGGCAATCGCCGACCAGTTCGCGCTGGTGTGCGAGATGCTCGTATCCGCCGGCGTCGAAGACACGTAATCCGATCCCTAGCGCACGCGCCTCCTCGACCATGCCGAAATTCACCGCATGCCAGTAGCTGTCCTTGAGATGCGGATAAACCGTACAGACCTGCCAGGCTTGCGACCGCGCGACGGCCATCATCTCGTCGTAGGTCGGGCGAGTGTCGGCCTGGGCGGAGCCATCGTCCAGCCAGCGGGCTATCGGCCAGTCATGCGCCAAGCCGGGCGATGCGAGCAGCAGGGCGACCACAAGCGATACCGCCCGACCTGAGTTGGACCATGCCCGAGAGGGTGAGCAACGGTAAGATGGGCGCATCTTCTTCTTGTGCCGGCCCGCAGCGCATTTGCGCTGCGCCAAGGCGAAAACATGAGCGCTCCATCTTACGCCAAAGCCCCTTCGCCGCGACGCTTCGGTCTGCGTGAGCGCCTGCTGCTCGGCCTGCTCCTTGGCGCACTCGGGACCGTGCTGGTGGCGGTGGTGGGGTGGTTCAGCTTTCAGCGCGTCGTCGACAGCCAGGCCGCCCTCGTGCGCGAAACCCTGCCGGCTGCGGACGCCTTGCACGACACCGTGCGCGCGAACGCGCGACTGGCGGCGGTCGCACCGCGGCTGGCGAGAGCGGACTCGATGGCCGAGCTGTCACAACTGCGCACCCTGCTCGACCGGGAGTTGCCGCAGATTCACGACCGCCTGGCCGCGCTCGACTCTCCGCATGTGGAAGACGAGTTGCGGCAACGCCTGCAGCACACCGCGGCAAGCTTGTCAGCGCAACTGGACGCCATGGCGGAGGCCATCGCCGAACGCCTCGCGCTGCAGTCCCGGCGGACTGCGCTCGTAGGCCGTCTGCGCGAGCAGATCGGCATGCTCGAGGGCGTCGCCCGGATTCAGGCCGACAACGCGACCGCCTTTCTGGTCGCGACCCTGACTGCGATGCTGCACCGGCAGGAGGGTACAAGCTCGACGCATGGACACACTGGTGAGCGCGTGCTTGATCTCGACATCGACACGCTGGAACGCATGCATGAACTCAACCTCACCGTGAATGCATTGGGTGCGGTCGTCGACCGTGTCGAAGAACTGGACACACAAAGCACGCTTGCGCTCGCGCGCCAGCACTTCGAAACCCGGCTGGCGCTGCTGTTGCGGCGTGTGCGAGACATGCCCGACCCGGGCAGTCGCGCCCAGGCCCTGGAACTGCACGGACTGTTGAGCGCAGCCCTCTCGCCAGAAGGCGCATTCGCGATTCGTGGGCGGGAGATCGAGCTGCTTGAGGGCACCAGCGCCCTGCAGATCCGGGTCGGTGAGCTCACCACCGAACTTGACGTGCTTGCCGGCGAGCTGATCCATCGTGGCGGTCGGATTCTCGCATCCGCCAGCCTGGCTGCGGAGCGCAGCGCCACGCCGGGGTTCATCGCCTTCAGCATTCTTGCGGCGGCGCTGCTGCTGTTCTCCACCACCGTCATCGTGCACGTCATGCGGCGCCAGACCCTCAGTCGCCTGCTCGCGCTCGAAAGCGCCACATTGGCATTGGCGGCCGGGCAGCGCGACGTCGACATCGACACCCGCGGTGACGACGAACTGGCCTCGTTGTCGCGTGCGCTCGAACACTTCCGGCAGGATGCGATCGAGCGCGACCGCCTTGCCGAAGCGCTTCGCCTCGAGCGCGAGGGTCTCGAAACCGAGGTCGCTAACCGTACCGTCCAGTTACGCGACGCCAATGCCGCGCTGGCCCGAGAGACGGCCGAGCACGATGCAGCGCGTGTACGCGCCGAAAAGGCAGACTCCGCCAAGACCGCTTTTCTTGGCACACTCAGCCACGAGTTGCGCACGCCGCTCTCCGGCATGCTCGGTTTGCTGGAGCTGCTGCAGCCGGCTCTGGCCTCTCCGACCCAACAACACCAGGTGGCGCAGATTCATTCGGCGGCGACTCTGTTGCTCGACCTGATCGAGGACATGCTCGATTTCGCGCGTATCGAGGCGGGGCAGGTGCATGTCGACAAGACACCGTTCAATCTTCGGCATGCGATCAACGACGTGTTCATGGTGCAAGGCGCGCGCGCCGCAGCGCGTGGCCTGGCCTTGGTGTCGGACGTCGATTCCGCTATCCCGGAGACCCTCGTCGGCGACCGTCCCAAGCTGATGCAGATCTTGCTGAACCTGGTTGGTAACGCGATCAAGTTCAGCGACCACGGTGTGGTTCAACTGCGGGTCGTCCCCGTCGGAGCGCTCAAGCACCTGCGTTTTTCGGTCACCGATCACGGAATCGGCATCGAACCCGGGCACCAGAGTGAAATCTTCGAGCCGTTCGTGCAGGTTCGCGAGCATGGCCGTCATCACGCCGGCACCGGCCTCGGCCTGGCCGTGTGCAAACGTTTGGTGCAGGCCCTGGACGGCCGCATAGTGCTGGAGAGTGCTCCGGGGGTCGGTACCACCGTGAGTTTCGAACTCGATTACGAACAGGCCGCCCCCAGTGTTGACATCGAGTCGCCGGCCGAGCCCGTAATCGCGCTGTCGCCGGGTAAGCGCGTGCTGGTGGTCGAGGACGACGATGTCAATCGTCTGGTGATCGAACGCTTCCTTGGCTTGCTCGGACAAGTCCCGCTCTGCGCGGAAAGCGTCGCGGCGGCCCTGCGTATTGCCGGTGATGCCGAACTCGAATTCGAAGTCGCAATCGTCGACATGAATTTGCCCGATGGTGATGGCTTGGCGCTGCTGTCCAAATTGCGCACGATGTCCCGTTTTGCCGATACACCCGCCATACTGATTTCCGCCCATCTTCCGAAACACGAGATTCAGCCGATGCTCGAAGCCGGTTTCGATGCTGTCCTGCAAAAACCTTTCACTCAGACGCAGCTCGGGTCGACGCTGGCGCGGGTGCTCGATTCGGCAAGAACCGGTCAGTCGCCGTCATGGCCGATCGTGCTGCCAGCCGTCGATGGCGAGCGCCTCGCGCTGGAAGGCTCCGGCGGGTCTGATCCGACCACCGAACCGTGGGTCAGTCTCGCCTTTCTGCAGACCGAACGCGATGCACTCGGCATGGCGACGTTGCAGGAGATTGCGGCGGTGTTCGAACGGCAGGGCGAGACGCTGATCGCATCGCTTCAGCAGGCAGCGCTTGCGAACGACCAGGAGGCTTGCCAAAAGCTGGCACACAAGCTGCGCGGTGCCGCCTCCAATCTCGGTCTGTCGCGACTCGCGATACAAGCCGCGAAGGTAGAGCAAAGCCTTGTCCGATCCGGACTGGAAACTGATCGAGGGGCGCATGTCGAGACCCTGGTGCTCGATTACGCGCGCACGCTCGATGAGCTAAAGCGCGCGATGCGCGGGCTCGATCCTGGCGCTGACTGATCCGATCAGGCGCGAACCCTGACCGGATCGACCGCCAACCGATACCCCTCGCCACGCACGGTGGCGATCAAGGACTCGGGTTGCGTCTCTACATCCAGCTTGGCGCGCAGGCGTCGAACCAGAACATCGACGCTGCGGTCGTTGGGGTCCCATTCCCTGCCACTGAGCGCAAGCGACAAGCGGTCGCGGCTGATGCTCTCTCCGGCATGGCGCACGAGAAGCGAAAGCACCTCGAACTCGCCCCGGGTCAGGGCTATCTCGCGCCCGTTCGAGTCGATCAGGCGCCGTTTCTGGAGGTTCAGGGTCCAGCCCGAAAAGCTGAACGCTTCGTCCAATTGCGGTCGACGGTCGAGTGTGCGCCGCAGCAGGCTCTTGACGCGTGCGAGCAACTCGCGCGGGTTGAACGGCTTGGTCACATAGTCGTCCGCACCGACCTCTAGACCGACGACCTTGTCGATATCGTCGTTGCGACTGGTCACCAGAATGATGCCGATATCCGGGTTGCGGGCGCGAAGATCGCGTGCCAGCGACAATCCGTCCCGCCCTGGCAAATTGATGTCGAGCAGCACGACATCCACGGCGTTGCCCGACAAACTCTGCCAGAACGAGTCACCATCCTGAGCGAGCAAGGTGCGGTAACCTTCCTGCACAAAATAGGCGTTCAGCCGCGCCTGTGTGACCAGGTCATCATCGACGATCAACAGGGTCGGGCCGGAAGATTGCATGGCGTCTTGTAGTGTTGAAGGGGGCGGTTCAGCCGTTTTCACGGCCGCCTGACGAAGCGATTCGTGTCGACATGCAGGTGTGTTCTGTCATGTGTGTGTTGCTCCACGGCCGAAAGTATATCCCTCCGGCGCAGCAGGCCGCAGCCGCTTCTTCACCCCTGCTTCATGCGATACGCCAGACCGGGAGGATTGACCTCACCTGAAGCCGACGTGTTGCGAAAGGCTTGAAGGGCAGAGCATTCCTCGGCTCCAGCGGAGCCGCCGCAGAAACCGTGGCGATTCAAATTGCGCTTGGTCACCGTCCCAACTATGCTGACTTTGGCCACCCCAACGAGCAAGGAGCAAAGAAAATGGGTTCCGACGATCGAAACTCCTTGCGGGCCCGTTGGCGGGCGGCGAAGGCAGCGGCGCAAAAGCGCAACAATGGCCGCGATATCGACATCAAGGTAGGTGGCAGTAGTTGGGACCTCGGGCCGGCACTGGATCGATGGGAATCTGCCCTAGCGCGTTACGACGCATCGACGCCGGGTGATGCAGCAAGGCTGCAGGCCCTCAGCGACATGGAGCAGGCGAACATCGCCGCGCGTCGTGCCCTGGCCGCCTATGATTCCTGGCTCCAGGCGAATCCTGTCGCAATTCGAGACGTGAATTCAGAAGCGCGGGGTGAGCTCAGTGCAGCGATTGCGGTCATCAACGCGTCGATCAACAACGATATCGTCAGGACCAAAGCGCCGGAGCCCTGGAAACCCGATCCGCAGAAGATCGACACCGACGACCCGAAGGCGCTCGAGGCGGACTGGGAAGCTGAGGTCGATTCCATGCAGGAATGGGATCCGACAATCGGTGAAGACCCGACCGAATCCGGAGATCCCGGTCTTCGCGCCTGACCCATCCGGCGCCATCAGCGCTCGTTCGCAGCAAGAAGGCGGAGCATTGCGCGCTGCCCGATCAAGGAGGAATCGACCATGGTCAGTCCCACGACGCTGATGGAATATGGCTGGAGCTTTCTTGACGCCAAGATGAGCAATCCTGCCGACTATGAAATGACGATCGGCAGCAGCAATGTCGAATCGGGGGTGATCAAGGATCATCCGGAATGGGATTACAGCATTGTTCACGACTCTCTTGCGACGGTCATCGCAATGCTGCGCGGAACCTGTACGCTGCGGTCGGTTCTCGCGACCAACAGCGACAATGCGGCGGTGCTGGACAAGATCCTGATGGTGAGTCTCGACAGCACCAGCATCAACCCCCGGCCAGTTGCGCCTTCGATACCCGACAGCGCGCAACGCTTGAACTGGTATGTCGATCGGGTCGACATCGAGCTGGGGTTCCTCGTGCCTCCCGAGGGGCTGGAGCGCAGCGCCGACGTGCCGAACACCTCCTCGCTGAAAGGCCAGTCCCAGTCCTCGATCAGCCAGACGCTCTCGGTTGGTTTTTTCGGCGACACCGCAACCGGGACATACTCGAAAACCTGGAGTCATTCATTCGCGATACAGCTTGAAGATTTCGGGATAGAGAGAAAATCAGTCGGCGCTGACGTGCTTCAGACATTGCACCTGGAAATGAGCACGAGTGCAGCGTACTTGCAGCCGTCCGACATGATCGACGGCCCTGCGATCTGGAACGGAACCCTCGGCTCTACGGTCCTTCGAACGCCGCCCCCGGCCGCCATCACGAATGTCGACATCCCCACCCAGTGCATTTACCAGATTCCGGGTGCGGAGAAGGGCATATTCCAGTTCCGGATCAAGCTGAGCCCGCGCTTCGTGTTCCATCGCTTCAGAACGCGCGCCTTCGGCGAGGAGTCGCCAGATGTGCAGACGGCGCTCAAGCGGACCTCCCTCGATGCGATGGAGAAGCATGCCTTTGGCTTCGACCCCGGCGTATTTCCATTCAGAACGATGGTCGACACCGAGATTGCCACCCCGGATTTCATCTGGGAGTTTCCGATCGACTTTTCGAAGGTCGGAATGCCCTGACATCGATGGGCAGAATTGCGAGCGGCGGCTGCGCCGCGCTCCCGGCAATCGACCTATGGAGCAGGGTGTCGTCGATGTCGAATGTGGCGCGCAATGCGCCCTGGCGGTAGTCTTCGTCCTGGGTCAGTGGCAGCTGCCGGACGGGTGAGTGGCCGCTTCGTCTGCGAGCGTCGCATAGTCTTGCCAGGCAGGCAGAAGGGCACGTGCGGTTGCCCGGAGCGAGTCCGGCAAGCTGCCGTCCGCTTCGATGATCCGCAGGTGATCGACGATCGACAGTGCGACAGCAACCGATCTGCGCGCGGGAAAACGCGACAGCAGATAGAGCAGGGCCGATAGCGCGAGCTCCGGCCGTGCTTCGTAGCTCGGTGCGGTGACGGGCTGTATCTGCATGCTCACAGGCGAACCGCGTAATACTCGACGACCTGCTGAACCTCGACCGGGAAGGGGACCTCGTCCGGTGCGGGGGTACGCGTCACCGTGGCAGTCGTGCTTGCCGTATCGAAGCTGAGCCACTGCGGGCGTTCGAGCGAGGGTTGTTCCAGCGATTCGATGGTGGCCGGAATCCGCTTGCCCGTGGCAGTAAGCGTAATCTGGTCGCCTGGTTTGGTGCGAATCGAGGGGATGTCGACCCGCTTGCCATTGAGCAGCACATGTTTGTGCCGTACCAGCTGCCGTGCCGCAATTGTCGTGGGGGCGAATCCGGCGCGGAACACGAAGTTGTCAAGGCGGCGCTCCAGTAGTTCGAGCAGTTTTTCGCCGGTCGGGCCGCGGGACTGTTTGGCTTCGCGAAAGAGGCGCTGGATCTGTCGTTCCGTCAGTCCGTAGTTCATTCTGAGCTTCTGTTTTTCGATCAGCTGCAGGCCGTATTCGGATTTGCGCTTCGGGCGCTGTCCGTGCTGGCCGGGCGGGTAGTTATGTTCGCCCAGCGGTTTGCGTGAGAGGCCGGGCAACTCGGTGCCCAGTGCGCGCATTACTTTGAGTCGGGGGCCGGTAAATCGGGACAAAGTTGTTTCCTTCAGTGGGTGTAGGCACGTCTCCGTGCAGGTCGATGCGGAGCTGGGCAAAAAGGGCAACCGAGGCCTGGTCGAAGTCCCAGGCCGGGGCGCCGATCGCGTTGGCTATGATCGGGTGTGGTTCATGAGTGTTTCGTCGAGGTGCGCGCATGAGAGGGCCAGCTCCTGGTCGAGGCTGCCGTCATTCAACCGATCCAGCAGCAGGTGCGCCAGCTCAGCGGCGCGAGGACAGCCGGTTTGCAGATAGCGCGAAAGATGATCCAGCGCGCCGGCAAGCAACGCGTCTGTGCCAGGTGAGTGGGAATGCGTCGGCATGATTTTCTCGATCGCAAATACGAATGATTCGCATTATAGTGAAAATAGGCCGAGAGTCAAGAAAATGGCAGGCAGGCATCTTGCGATTGATTGCACAAGCCGGTTTCCCTTGAGCCCACAACTGCGGGACAATGCTCGCTTTCGGATGAGAGCGACCAAGGGGCGTGCGCCAATCCGGATCTTGGGGTGCCGCAGGGCACGCGGGCTTGTGCATGTCCGCCTGTACTTCCAAAAAATCAACAGGACACGTGATTCATGCTGCTGATGATCGACAACTACGACAGTTTCACTTACAACCTGGTGCAGTATTTCGGCGAGCTGGGTGCGGATGTGAAAGTGTTTCGCAATGATGAGATCACGCTCGAACAACTCGCGCTGATGAAGCCCGATCATCTGGTGATCTCGCCGGGGCCGTGTTCGCCGGCCGAGGCGGGCATCTCGGTGCCGGCCATTCGTGAGTTCGCGGGCAAGATTCCGGTGCTCGGGGTGTGTCTGGGGCATCAGAGCATTGGTGCCGCGTTTGGTGGCAAGGTGGTGCATGCGCGCACCCTGATGCATGGCAAGACCTCGGCGGTGCACCACAAGAACGAAGGCGTGTTTCGCGGCCTGCCCAATCCGCTGACCTGCACCCGTTACCACTCACTGGCGATCGAGCGCGAGAGTTTGCCCGATTGCCTCGACATCACGGCCTGGACCGATGATGGCGAGATCATGGGCGTGCGCCACCGCAGCCTGGCGGTCGAAGGGGTGCAGTTTCACCCCGAATCGATCCTGACCGAGCATGGCCACGACCTGCTGCGTAATTTTCTGGATTCCAACCAATGATAGAGGGCTTCCCCATGACCATTACCGCACAGGAAGCATTGCAACGCACCATCGACCACCGCGAGATCTTCTTCGACGAGATGCTCTCGCTCATGCGCCAGATCATGGCGGGTGAAGTTTCGCCGGTGATGACCGCCGCGATCCTCACCGGGCTGCGGGTCAAGAAAGAGACGATCGGCGAGATTTCCGCCGCTGCCACGGTGATGCGCGAGCTCGCGCTCAAGGTGCAGGTCGGACCTCCGCATGAGCACTTTCTGGACGTGGTCGGCACCGGTGGTGACGGTGCGCACACCTTCAACATCTCGACCGCCACGATCTTTGTCGCGGCGGCTGCCGGTGCGCGCGTCGCGAAGCACGGCAATCGCAGCGTGTCGTCCAAGAGCGGCAGCGCGGATGTGCTCGAGGCGCTCGGCGTAAATCTGGCGCTCAGCCCCGAACAGGTCGCCGAGTGCATCGAGGCAACCGGCATCGGCTTCATGTTCGCGCCCAACCACCATAGCGCGATGAAGAACGTGGCGCCGGTGCGGCGCGAGATGGGGGTGCGGACGATCTTCAACATCCTTGGCCCGCTCACCAACCCGGCGGGCGCGCCCAACACCCTGATGGGCGTCTTCCACCCCGACCTGGTGGGCATTCAGGCGCGGGTGATGGAGCGTCTGGGGGCAAACCATGTGCTGGTGGTGTACGGGCTCGACGGCATGGACGAAGTCAGCCTCGGCGCGGCGACGATGGTCGGCGAGCTAAAAGACGGTAAGGTGCGCGAATACACGATTCACCCCGAGGACTTCGACCTGGCCATGGCCGGTACGCGCAACCTGCGGGTCGAGAATATCGAAGAGTCCAAGGCCACCCTGATCGGGGCGCTGGAAGACATGCCGGGCCCGGCGCGCGAGATCGTCATCCTGAATGCCGGGGTTGCGCTCTACACGGCCAATCTGGTCGATTCGATCGGTGCGGGCGTGCTGCGGGCGCGCGAACTCATCACCAGTGGCGCGGCGCGGGCGAAGATGGACGAGTTCGTTCGCTTCACCCGCCAGTTCGGCTGAGGACGGGCGGCGATGAGCGACATCCTCAACCGTATTCTCGCGGTCAAGCGTGACGAGGTCGCGGCCGGGCAGGCCCAAAGATCGTTGTCCGAGCTTGCGATCGAGGCACGCCAGCAGCCTTTGCCGCGTGACTTCGCCGGTGCGATAAGGGCCAAGATCGCCGCCGGCAGCTCAGCGGTGATCGCCGAGATCAAGAAGGCGAGCCCGTCTAAGGGCGTGATCAGGGCCGACTTTCAGCCCGCAGACATCGCCCGCTCGTATGAACGGGGTGGTGCGGCTTGCCTGTCGGTGTTGACCGATCGCGATTTCTTTCAGGGCAGTCCGGATTATCTGCAGGCGGCACGCGCGGCATGTGGGCTGCCGGTGTTGCGCAAGGACTTCCTGATCGACCCCTGGCAGGTTTTCGAAGCGCGGGCAATGGGCGCCGACGCGATTCTGCTGATCGCTGCCGCGCTCGACTTCGTGACCATGCGCGACATGGAAGCCATGGCGGTGTCGATGGGCATGGGCGTGCTGGTCGAGGTGCACGATGCCGCCGAACTCGAGCTCGCACTGCGACTCGAGACCCCGCTCATCGGCATCAACAACCGTAATCTCCGCACTTTCGAAGTCAGCCTCCAGACCACGCTGGATCTGCTCGGGCGCATTCCCGCCGACCGTATCGTGGTGACCGAATCGGGCATACTCGCGCCCGCCAACGTCGCGTTGATGCGCGAGCACGCGGTGAACGCCTTCCTGGTGGGTGAAGCGTTCATGCGCGTGAGCGACCCGGGCGAAGGCTTGCGCGCGCTGTTCGGATGATGCTGGAAAATCGTAATGGCGGATGAACGCGTCTGCTTGATGCGTCCGCGAGAGAATTGCTGCACATGACCGATACACCACCACCGGCCCCGCGACCAAAGCGTCGCTGGCCTGCCGCCCTGCGATGGACCGCGGGCATCCTCTTGTTTTTGGTGCTGCTGCTGCTCGGTCTCACGGCATGGGTGTTCACCACCGAAGCCGGTCTGCGTGGCACGACGGCGCTCGTCAATCGCCTCGCAGATGGGCAGGTCGTGCTCGAAGCGCCTTCCGGGCGGCTCGCCGGGGCATTCGGTTTTGAACGGGTTTCATTGCGTCTGCCCGACATCCGGTCCGACATCGACGGCCTGTCGCTGAGTTGGCAGCCATTCGCCCTCGGCTCGCGCCGGGTCGACCTTGCGGCATTGAAGATCGACCGGATCTCCCTCGCGACCCGTCCGTCGGACGAACCCCCCACCTCGCCGCAGATGCCGGATGTAATCCACCTGCCGGTCGCGCTCGATATCGGAGAGTTGTCGGTCGGGCGGTTCGAGCTCCACGACTGGACCGCCGTTGGCGATCAGCCTGGCGTTGGCGCGGCAGAGGCCGAGCCGAGCTTCTTCTTTACCAATCTGTATCTGTCTCTCGACAGCGATGGGGCGAAGCAGAACATCCGATCGCTGAAGGTGAGTTTCCCCTTTGGCGACCTAGATCTCAGCGGCGCAATCGACTCGGCCACCGAGGCCTTTCCGCTGGCGCTCGAAACTGGCTTTCGCGGCGCGCATGCCGGGCGCGAGTTCGACCTGCAGGCGAAACTGGGCGGTGACCTGCATCTGCTGAAGATCACCCTCGAAGCCACGGGTGCAGGCCTGAGCGGGCAGGCCGAACTCCAGGTTTCGCCGTTCAAGCATAATCCGGTGCGGCAGCTGGTCGTCGATCTGGGCGAGATCGACCCGGCTGCATTCGTGCCCGAGGCGCCTGCCGGTGCAATCACCATACATGCTGATCTGCGTGGCGACGCCGAGCAGGCGCTCGCGCTGAGTGGTGCCGTGCGCATCGACAATCGCTTGCCCGGCGCGCTTGATGAAGGTGGTATTCCATTGGTCTCGCTCGCCGGCGAGGTCAGTTTCTCGCCCACCGCAGCCGGCGTTTCGGACCTGGTGGTGATGCTGCCGGGGGATGGGCGTCTGAGCGGTTCGGCGAACTGGCTTGCCGACGCCACCGGCAATACGCTGGGGCGTCTGACTGCCGGGCTGACCCTGGCGGGGGTGAATACCCACCTGATTCAAACGACGCTTCCGGACACGGTCGTGGCCGGTCGCATCGATGCTGAGGGCGATCAGGCCGGCCAGACTGGCAAGCTCGACCTCAAGATCGGCGATGCCAGCATGAAGGCGGCAGGCAGCTTCGTTGTTGCCGGAACAGGCGGCGAATCGGGCGACGAAACGCCCCGGCCGGCACGCTTCGAGGCAAGTGGAGTGGTGTCGGCGCTCGACCCTGCGGCCTTCGTGCCCGGCGCGCCCGCCGCATCGCTCAACCTTTCTTTCGCCGCCAACGGCGCGCTCGCCGAGACGCCGGCCATTGCACTTGAGTGGACGTTTGCGCCCAGTCGAATCGAAGAGATGGCGCTCGACGGTCGGGGTCGTCTCGCGCTGGAAGGTGCGCGCGTCGCGGATGCCGATGTCGCGTTGCGAGTGGCAGGCAACAGCCTCAGCGCGCGTGGCCGCTGGGGGGCGCCGGGTGACAATCTGCAGCTTGTGCTCGATGCGCCGGCACTTGGGGCACTCGGGCACGGCCTGGGTGGCCAGGCTCGTGTCGAGGGCCGCCTGTCCGGCACCCAGAGCGAGTCCGCAGGCGAGTTGAGCCTGTCTGGCGACAAGCTGCGACTGCCGGGCGATGTGCGGATCGACCGCCTTAAAGGCCAGGCACGTCTTGCGAGCAGTATTGCCGGCCCGATCGATGTCAAGCTGCAGGCCGGTGGGGTCGGGCCGGCGAAGGATTTGGCGGAGAACTGGTTGAACACGCTCGCCCTGGTGATCGATGGCCGGCGCGATCAGCACAACATCAACCTGACGCTATCCACACCCGATGAAGACAAGCTCACGCTGGCGCTCAAGGGCGCGCTCGCCGAAGCGGGCGTTACCCAGCAGTCGCCGGGGCCACACTGGAAGGGGCGTATCGAGTCGCTGGATATCGCCGGGCGAGTCATCGCCAGGCTTGTCGCGCCCGCGTCGCTGGTGCTGGCTCAGGATCGGGTGGAACTCGGTGCGGCAGGCTTTGATGCGGGTAAGAACGGTAAGGTCAGTCTCGCAGAAACCCGCTGGAGCCCGGCCGAGGTTGTGGCACGCGGCAGCGTGAGTGGGGTGATCCTCGACCTGGTGCCGCGCACTTCGCCGCGCACTCGCGAGCAGCGCGATCCATTGACGATGGGCGCCGAGTGGGATTTACGCCTCGCCAGGACTGCAAACGGGCGCGCGCGGGTGTTTCGCGAGTCGGGCGATCTGCGTATTCCGGGCGAGTTCAGCACCCGCGTCGGGCTCGAGAATTTCGAGACCCTCCTGACGCTTGCCGACAACCGGCTCGATCTTTCGGTTGCAGCCAGTGGCACCGAGTTCGGCGAGTTGAAGGCGTCCCTGGCCGGGCTGCTGGAGAAGGACGCCGCCACCCAGTGGCGGGTGGCGCCGAACGCGCCCCTGAATGGCCAATTGAACCTGTCGATGCCTTCGATTGCCTGGCTGTCGCGTCTGGTCCAGGCCGAGCTTGCGCTGGGCGGCAGTGTGTCGGCCGACCTGACGCTGGCGGGTACGGCCGCGAAACCGGTCCCGTCGGGCAGGCTGGTCGGGAACGAGCTCTCGGTGGTGTTGCTGGATCAGGGCGTGAGCCTGTCCGGTGGCGAACTGCTCGCGGAGTTCGACCCCGATCGGGTCAGGCTGACCCGGCTGGAGTTTGTTTCGGCCAACACCGTACAGCCCGCTGACCGGCGGGTGCCGTTTGCTGATCTGACTGTCGAGCCGGGGCGCCTGCTCGCTTCCGGGGCGATCGAGCTCGAATCCGGGGCGGGCAGTTTTGCCTTCAATGCCGACCGTTTTCCTGTGCTGCAGCGGCCGGATCGCTGGATGCTTCTTTCCGGGCAGGGCGTCGCCACGAGTACCTGGACCTCGCTCGATCTCGATGCCGATTTTGCGGTCGACAGTGCCTTCGTCGAATTCAGCGATACCCCGCCCCCCAGTCTTTCAGACGATGTGGTGATCGCGCAGCCCACTGTCGAAGAGACCGCGGGCGGGCTGAAGGTCACCGCCGATGTGCGCGTGTCGCTAGGCGAGAACCTGTACCTTTCGGGGTTCGGGCTCCAGACGCGTCTGACCGGCGGTTTGCGTCTGCGCGTGCGCGATGGCGAGCCGCTCAACGCGACCGGATCGGTGTCGACAGTGGGTGGGGTGTTCGCGGGCTATGGTCAGAATCTCACCATCACCCGCGGCTTGATCAACTTTCAGGGACCGATCGACAACCCTGGGCTCAATATCGTCGCGTTGCGCACGGGGCTTGTGGTGGAGGCGGGCGTGTCGGTGTCGGGTACGGCGCGTCGCCCGTTGATTCGCCTGGTTTCCGAGCCCAATGTACCCGACGCCGAGAAGCTTTCATGGATCGTGCTCGGGCGTGCGCCCGACAGCGGTTCGGGTGGTGACATGGCACTGTTGTTGCCGGCGGCGCAGGCGCTGTTGGGTGAGGATGGCATACCTGCGCAGCTCTCGCGCAGTCTGGGTTTCGACGAGTTTGGAATTGGTCAGGGTGAGCTCGGCGGCGTCACGCGCACACCGACCAGTCGGGTGGTTGGCGGCGGTTCGAGAGTCTCGGGCGGCGACGGGGGGCAGGTGCTGAGGCTTGGCAAGCGGCTGACTTCCGACATGTCGCTCGCGTTCGAACAAAGTCTCGGCGGGGCTGAAAGCCTGGTAAAGCTTTCCTATCAACTCACCCGCCGGTTATCGTGGGTACTGCGCAGCGGCGCCGATGTGTCGAGTGATATTTATTACACGATCTCTTTCAGATAATTGGGAATGGTCTGTACCTGATGCCGGTCTACGCTCAGGGAACAACTCAGGAGTGCCTGCATGACGAGCTTGGAAATGGGTGCCCATCGCGAGATCGCAATTCTCGGAGGGGGCTGCTTTTGGTGCACCGAGGCCGTGTTCAAGGACGTCGAGGGGGTGCTCTCGGTCGAGTCCGGATACATGGGGGGCAAGGTCGAGTCGCCGACCTATCGCGATGTCTGCGGTGGCGGCACCGGGCACGCCGAGGTGATCAGGGTCGAGTTTGATCCGGCGGTGACGAGCTTTCGCGCGTTGCTGGAGATTTTTTTCGTGATCCACGATCCGACCACGCTCAACCGCCAGGGTAACGACATCGGCACCCAATATCGTTCGGTAATCTTCACCACAACCGACCAGCAACTGCATGATGCGCTCGCTCTCATCGAAGAGATGGGAGAGAAGCGCGTTTTCCCGTCGGGGATCGTCACCAGGGTCGAGCGCGCGGGCGCATTCTGGCCGGCAGAAGACTATCATCATGACTATTACACCAAGAACTCGGACCAACCCTATTGTCAGTATGTGGTTGCACCGAAGGTGTCCAAGTTCCGGGAAAAGTTTTCCAGTCGGCGCAAACGCAGCTGATGAATTCGTTGGCCGATTGCAGTCGGCCTCTTTAAATTTGACTAACGGTCTGGCGGCTCGACCACCCCGAATCATGAAAGCCGACAGACCGTTCCCTCACCCCCAACCCCTCTCCCGCACGCGGGCGAGGGGAGCTTAGTGAGTCGCTTGGGCGACTTTTACTTTTAGGAGAGTATGCATGGCGCAAACCACCACAGCCAGCGGATTGATCATCGATGAACTCGAGCAGGGAACGGGTGCAAACGCGGTAAAGGGCAAGACGGTGTCGGTGCATTACACCGGCTGGCTCACCGATGGGCGCAAGTTCGATTCGAGCAAGGATCGCAATGATCCATTCAATTTTCCGCTGGGTGCCGGTCATGTGATTCGCGGCTGGGACGAAGGTGTCCAGGGCATGCAGGAAGGCGGACGGCGCAAGCTCACGATTCCGCCCGAACTGGCCTACGGTGCGCGCGGTGCCGGCGGGGTGATCCCGCCCAATGCGACGCTGGTTTTCGAGGTCGAGTTGCTGAAGGTGCTTTGAGCGCATTGCCCGAAGCGGGGCAGGGCGACAGAAACGATGCTGCACCAAAGTGGCCATTCGGATCAAACCCGGATGGCCTTCGTGCATTCAGGGAGGCTAAATGAAACTCGATCAGGCCCAACGGCAGATACTCACGCTGCTCCAGAAAGACTCGACGCTGAGCACCCAGCATATTGCCGACAAGGTCGGCTTGTCGCCATCACCCTGCTGGCGACGGGTACGGGAGCTTGAGGAAATAGGCCTGATTCGCGGCTATGTCGCATTGCTCGACCGCCACAAACTCGGGCTGTCAACCTGTGTATGGGTCAGGGTAAAGCTCAAGAAGCACTCGACCGAGGTGATCGACCGATTCGAGACCGTCGTGAAAAGTTGCGACGAGGTCGTCGAATGCTATGA
>JAEUNS010000102.1 GCA_016790005.1 Zoogloeaceae bacterium | reverse complement strand
CCGGTGAACCAGGTCCGGACGTCGGTATCGAGGGCGATGCCGTGCATGTAGTTGTAGAGCGCACGGTTGAGTGCCTCGCCCAGGGTGTCGTGGTCGACGCCGGTGGGGTCGATGAATCCGATATCGTTCTTCGCGAAGCGCCCGGGCGGGAGCGGGATGAGTTCGACGCCATACTCGTCGGGGTTCATGCCCACGGGTGAATGCACCGTGCATGCAAAACGGTGAAAAAAGCCGGACTGAACGCAGCCCGCCTCGAAGAGCTGGCGCACATATTCGAGTGCGTCGACCGTGTCATGCACGGTCTGGGTCGGAAAACCGTACATCAGGTAGGCGTGCACCAGCACGCCGGCTTCGGCAAAGGCATGGGTCACGCGGGCGACCTGGTCCACCGATACGCCTTTTTTCATCAGCTTGAGCAGGCGATCCGACGCCACTTCGAGACCACCGGAGATCGCGATGCAGCCGCTGTCGGCAAGCAACTGGCAGAGTTCCGGGGTGAAGGACTTCTCGAAACGGATGTTGCCCCACCACGAGATCGCCACCCCGCGCCGCATCAGTTCCAGCGCCAGCGCCTTGAGCGCCTTGGGCGGGGCGGCTTCGTCGACAAAGTGAAAGCCGGTCTGGCCGGTTTCGGCGATGATGGCCTCGATCCGGTCGACCAGGGTTTCGGCCGATGCGCCGTCATAGCGCGAGATGTAGTCGAGGCTCACATCGCAGAAGCTGCATTTCTTCCAGTAGCAGCCATGCGCCACGGTGAGTTTGTTCCAGCGCCCGTCGGACCATAGCCGGTGCATCGGGTTGAGCATGTCGAGAATCGACAGATAGCGGTCGAGCGGCAGACCGTCCCAGGTGGGGGTGCCGACTTCGGCAAACGCGATGTCGGGTTCCACCAGGTTTACATAGCGGACTTCACCGCTCTCCGGCGCGCGCATGAAGGTGCGTACCAGGCGCGCGCTCGAGCGCTTGCCGGCGAGATGATCGAGGAGCGCCAGCAAGGGCCGCTCGCCATCGTCGAGGGTGACAAAGTCGAAGTAGTCGAACACCCGCGGCTCGGCCAACTCGCGTAGTTCGGTATTCACGAATCCGCCGCCGAGCACGGTGGTGATTCCGCGATCGTGCGCCTTGATCGACTGTGCAATCCGGAACGCAGCATAGACGGCGCCGGGAAACGGTACCGACAACAACACGACTTGCGGCTGGTGGCGTTCGAGCGCTGCCAGCGTGAGCGCGTGCAGGGTTTCATCGACCAGGGTGGCAGGGGCCGCCAGCGCCCGCGCGAGTGGCTCGAAGCTCGCCTGGCTGCGCGCGAGCGACTCGGCATAGCGCACGAACTCGAAGCGCGGATCGACCGCTTCGCGCAACACGTCGGCGAGGTCGTTCAGATAGAGGGTGGCCAGATGGCGAGCCCGATCCTGCAGGCCGAGTGCGCCGAATGCCCAGGCGAGCGGGTCGCCGCCGTCCGGATCGATGTATTCGTCGAGCGCGGCAAAGCGCGGCCCTTCGGGCAGAAACGT
>JAEUNS010000092.1 GCA_016790005.1 Zoogloeaceae bacterium | reverse complement strand
CTTGAAGCCACCATCGGCCGTCCGCTGAAAGTAGTTCGTCCGCAGGGTTGCCCGAATCACCGCCAAGTATTGCCGCAGGATTCGATCCTCGTCGAGATTGGCAACGTTGTTGAGCTCGGACTCGAGTTCGGCCACCAACTTGTCGCAGTGCTTGTCGCGATTCTTGTCGAGGGCCGGGTCGAAACGCTGAATAAACAGCCCCACCAATTGCCGCGCAATACCCGGATGCGCAGTCAGGGTCTGCTCGATGTAGGTTTGGCTGAAGGTGAACGCAGCCTGCTTCATATGCTTGGCGTAGGCCCGCAACACGCTGACTTCGCGCCAGCCGAGTCCTGCGAGCAGGGTCAGCCGATTGAAGTCGTCATTCTCGATCTCACCACGCCAGGCGCGCAGAAAGGCGTCCTGGAACAGCGGCCGGAGCTTGTCCATGTCGAGTTCCGAACCACCCGTGTAGTTCAGCCCGAAATCATGGATCGAGACCCGGTTGCCATCCTGACGGTGCACCTCGGCCGGGTGCTCATCCACCACCCTCACGCCCATGCGCTCGAGCATCGGCAGACTGCTCGACAACGGCACCGGTGCGGTGCGGTAGAGCTTGAAGTTGAGCCGCCCCGGCGGAGCCTCGAGCGGCACATACAGGCTCATTGCAAGACTGCCGGCATCGGCCAGGCTTTCCATCTGTTCGATGTCGAACACCGCCACCCGGGCGGGGTAGCGCTCGCGATAGCCAGCCGGGAAAGCATGGCCATAGCGCCGCAGCAGATGCATGCCGCGCTCCTCGCCACAGTGTTCCAGCAGCGCTTGCTGGAGATCATCCTCCCAGCGCCGGGAGGCCCGGATGAGGCGCTGCTCGAGCTCGCGCACATCGAACTCCGGCGTCAGCGGTTCCGGCGTTCTTACGATGATGTGAATACGTGCCAGCGCCGATTCGGAGAAATGGACATCGAACTCGGACGAACTGCCGCGAAAGGCCTCCATCAACACCGCCTGCATGCGCTGGCGCTGCTCGGTGTTGTAGTTCTCGCGCGGGACATAGATCAGGCATGAGACGAATCGGGCAAACGGGTCGGCACGCACGAAGAGCCGGGTGCGCTGGCGCTCTCCCAGCCGCAGAATGCCCATTGCATGGGCATAGAGCTCATCCGCTCCGATCTGGATGAACTCGTCACGCGGGTAGTGCTCGAGAATCGTCAGCAAGGCTTTCGCAGCATGACTGCGGGGTAACAGGCCGGCCTTGGCGATCACTGCACTGGCCTTGCGCCGCAACAGCGGAATCAAGCGCACACTGGTGCTGTAGGCAGTCGAAGCGAGCAGACCAATCACCCGCCGCTCACCACATACACGGCCATCATCGTCGAAGATCTTGACGCTCAGGTGATCGAGATAGCCATGGCGATGAACGGTCGAGCGAGTGTTCGATTTGGTTGCAGTGATCAGAACCGGCAAATGCGCCTGAGCCTTGATCTGCGGTGGCAGAGCCGCAAACGAGCGCGACTGGCTCTCTTCGCCGGTTTCGCGCAGCAGGCCCAGCCCCGAGCCCGCGCGTATGCGCAGTTCGTTCTCGCCGTCGGTGGTGAGCAGGTCGTAATCGCGTGCGCCGAGCAGAACGCAATTGTCATCAGCCAGCCATTTCAGGAAGGCAACGGTCTCGGCCACCTCCTCGGCCGGCACCGGGGCCGGGCCGGTTTCGACACCAGCGATGATCTCGCCAAGGCGACCGCGCATGGCCGGCCAGTCTTCGACTGCGGCGCGCACATCGGCGAGCACGCGTTCGAGCCCACCCGCCAATGCATCCAGATCTTCGCGTTCGGTACGGCGATCGACCTCGAGGTGCATGATCGACTCGAAGTGCCCCTGATCGGCGGCATCGCCCGACAGCACGGCCGCCAGTTGACCTTTTGCATCGCGCTCGATGCACATCACCGGATGGATGATGAGATGCAGCGTCAGCCCCTGGCGATTGACCTCCATCGTGACCGAATCGACGAGAAAGGGCATGTCATCGCTGACGATCTCGACGATGGTATGGGTCGACTCCCAGCCGTGTTCTTCAAGCTTCGGGTTATAGACCTTTACCCGCGCGCCGCCACCGTGGCTGCGCGCAAAATGCCAGTGGCTGAGCACGGCGCCATAGAGATCGGCGATCGTTCTCCCGATGAGATCATCCGGGTCAACCTGGCTGAAATATTTGCGCGCAAACGCAAGAACCATCCCCACCTGCGCCTCGGGCAAACGGGTCGAAATCTGCTCGAGCACCGCATCGACATGCGCCGCACCGGCTTCCTGCCTGCTTGAATTCATCCTTGTCTCCCCGCTTGTGCCGGACAGCGCATGACGATTCGCATGGCATCCGGTCGTTTGTCCGGACCGGGCCGTTCATGCACCGGTTTAGGGCATCACCATACTCCAGCGGTCAGGCAACCGCCAGCATGGTTTTCCCTTAGAAACCGGCAGTGGAGGGGCTGATCTGGCAATCGGGCTCAGATCAGGGATGGCCCGGAGACGATCGCAGTCGCATCCTTTTCGCTGATTGGCACCGTGGCACTTGCAAGCACATGCGCAGTCAGCCACTCCTCGAGCCGCGCCCGCCCATCGGCCTCGAAGGACTCGAACAAAAGGCCACCGAGTGCGCCGACGCCTACGTCGACCTTGTTGACGGCGCGAGCCCGACCCCGCACCTCGTCGGGCACCCCTGCACGCCTCAATACGAAGGGAAAAACCTTGTCCAGCTCGAACCCCGGAAACACCTGAACGCCGAAACCTTCAATCGATAGATCCTGCAGCGGAAACCGCTCGCCCTCGATCAGCGCCCAAAAACAGAACTCGCCTTTGCGCTTGGCGACGAAACGCTGACGGCGACGCCGTTCGACTACCACATCTTCGATTGCCATCGACACCCCTCCAGATTCCGGCTTCGGACCTTCAAGCCCATTTTTAGACGCAGGCGCTTCGGTGCGGGCAGTCGGCAGCAGACCTCGCGGTTTGCGTCCGGCCTTGGCGAACAAGCGGTCGAACACTCCGTTCGGCAGCAGGCGCAGCAGCTTCGCAACCACCCCCATCTGCCAGGGCACCACCGCATAGCTTCGCCCCTGCTCGATGAGCCGCGCTATCCGGTGTGCCGCGGAGTTCGCCGACAGGATGAAGGGCATCGGATAAGGGTTGATCGCAGTCATCGGCGTCGCAACATAGCCAGGCGCGATCGTCACGACCCTGACCCCGGTGCCATGCAGTTCGACCCTCAGACTCTCGAGATAGGCAATGGCGGCTGCCTTTGAAGCGCTGTAGGCGCCCGCCCCCGGAAGACCTCGAATGCCCGCCACCGAGGCGATGCCGACGAGGCGGCCGCTGCCCCGCTCGCGCATTGCCGCGATGAAGGGATGAAACGCGGTCACGAGTCCGAACAGGTTGGTGCGCACAACGGTTTCGAAGGCGGCGAAATCGTCCGCTTCCTCGGTGAGCGTCCCGACCGACACACCGGCATTGGCGATAACCACGTCCGGCACGCCGAAACGTTCGATGAAGGCCGTTGCAGCCTGCTGCATCTGCTCGACGCTGGAAACATCCGCGACCAGCTTGAGGTGTTCGCCGGGGAGTTCGTCGCACAGGGCCCGCAACGCATCCTCGCGCCGCGCAAGCAAGCCCAGTTGAGCCCCGGTCGCCGCATAGTGATGGGCAAGCGCACGCCCCAGGCCACTCGACGCCCCGGTGAGAAAGACCCGGAGCGGGCGCCCCGAGGCGCCTTCACTACTCATGCCCGCACCCGCACCACACGCGATGGCAGGGTCACATGCATGGATCAGCCCCCCAGCTCGGAACGCGCCTTGACGATCAACTCGTCCACCATCTTGAGCGTCCCCTCATGGCTACCGGTCATCGATGCCGAGGTCAGGTACTGGCCTCCGATCGCCATGGTCGGCACGCCCTTGATCTCGTACATCTTGGCCAGCTGGTCCGCCCGCTGCAACTGGGTGTTGAGGCCGAATGACTTGTAGGTATCCATGAACTTCGCGACATCGAGCCCCTGAGCCGTGGCCCAGTCCCGTGCGCCCTGCTCGGTATGCAGCGGCAACTTCTTGTCCTGAACCGCCGTGAACACCGCCTCGTTGAGCCTGTCGATCTCGCCCATGGCTTCGAGGGTGTAGTACAGACGGGCCAGTTCCCTGAGCTGTGGATTGCCCCAGATCGCCGGCACACGGCGAAAAGTCACGTCGTCCGGCAAGCTCTTGAGCCAAGTGTGCAGCAGGGGATCGAAGTTGCGGCAGTGGGGACAGCCATAGTGGAAAAACTCGATCAACTCGATCTTTCCCGGGGTGTCACCCTCGATCTTGCTCGACAGGGCCTGGTATGGTGCTCCCTGCTGGGCCAGCACTGCCGGCGCGATGGCGGCGACCGCCGCGAAGCTGCCAAGATGCCTGAGCATCGAACGTCGATTCATTTCATTCTCCAAGACCAACATGTTTGTCTGAATTCGGGGCTAAATCCGCACTTGCGACCCGCACTCTCGACATCGGGCGTAAGCCGGGTTTCGCGGTTGAGACGCCGATGTTCTGAATACGTTCAGTGCCAGCCGTCAAGAACGCGCTTGATTCAAGGTGTCGAGCGCACGACCGTTGCTGTGAATCCGGCCGAAGACAACCTCGCCCGCACCGGATTCATCTCCTCGGGCTGGCCGAAAGGTCCGATCCTCACCCGATGCACGATTCGGCCATCTGCCAGCTGCGCACGCTGGGCGCTCGCTTCGATGCCATTGAGGGTCAGGAGCGCCTTCATGTTGTCGGCCTCGGCCGGGTCCTCGAACGCCCCCACCTGCAGATACAGGCGCTCCACCTTGGGCACATCGGCAGGCTGCGCGGGCTTGGGCGGATCGGTGCTGGCATCGACCCCCTGCGGCAGGATGCGGTAGAACTCGAAGTCCTGCTTGACCACCGGTTTGCCCCCGGGTTTTCCGGGCAGCGCAAGCGGCGACTGTGGCGTGGGCGCGGGTGCTGCGGGTGCAGCCTGCTCGGGCTGAAACGGCGAGTTGCGGGTGAAATACCACGCCGCACCGGCAGCGCACAATGCCCCCAGCACCAAGCCGATGAAGATACCGATTATCACGCCCCCACCACTGCGGGCCGGCTGACGGGGTTTTCCGCGGGGTTTTTGCTCACGACTCACGCGCGTCTCCTACGCTCACATCGACTCCAGTGCCGACACGCCCAGCATCCGCAGGCCCGATGCCAGCACCGCGCGCACTGCACACGCAAGTGCGATGCGCGCCAGCTTCAGCCCCTCGTCATCGACCAGAATCCGCTCGGCGTTGTACCAGCTGTGAAAATCGCCGGCGAGATCCTTGAGATAAAACGCAATCTGGTGAGGCGCATAGTCGCTGGCGGCATTCTGTACCACCTCGGGATAGGCCGCGAGGCGCGCGCACAGGGCGAGTTCGCGCTCATTGTCGAGCCGGGCCAGATCTGCGGATGCCAGATCGGACACGTCCCCGCCCCATTGCTGCAACACCGAGCACACTCGGGCATGCGCATACTGGATGTAATAGACCGGGTTCTCGTTGCTCTGGCTTTTCGCCAGATCCAGATCGAAGTCCAGATGCTGATCGCTCTTTCTAAGCACATAGAAGAAACGACAGGCATCGTTGCCGACATCCTCACGCAGCGAACGCAGGGTCACGAACTCACCCGAACGGGTGGACATCGACGCCTTCTGGCCGTTCTTGTAGAGCACCGCGAACTGCACTAGCGCCACATCCAGGCGGTCTGCGGGCAGGCCCAGCGCGGCCACCGCGCCCTTCACCCGGGCAATGTAGCCATGGTGATCCGCACCCCAGACGTCGATGATGCGATCGAATCCGCGCTCGAACTTGTTGAGATGGTAGGCGATGTCGGACGCAAAGTAGGTGTACTGCCCGTTGTCACGCTGCACAACACGATCCTTCTCGTCGCCGAAGCTGGTCGAGCGGAACCACTTGGCGCCGTCCTGCACATAAACATGTCCACGCGCCTCGAGTTCGGCCACCGCGCGATCGACCAGGCCAGTGTCGAACAAGCTCTTTTCGGAGAACCAGCGGTCGAAATGCACGCCGAAACTCTCGAGATCCTCGCGACAATCGCCCAGTTGCTCGTTGAGGGCAAAGCCGTGCACCCACGGGTAGTCTTGTCCCAGCAACCGCTTGGCATTGCTTATCAGCGCATCCAGGTGGGCCTCGCGCTGGTCCTTGGCTTCGTCGTCCTTGCGGGCAGCATCCGGCAAACCGGGGGTGCCTTCCAGAATCTGCGCTGCGCTGATCCGCGCAAAGCGGTCGGCATGGGCCGCACGCAACTCACGCGCCATGCCGAGCACATAGTCGCCCTGATAGCCGTTGGGCGGGAAGTCGACCTCGATACCGAACAGGGCGACATAGCGCAGCCAGGTCGACAGGGCCAGAATGTCCATCTGACGGCCAGCATCGTTGGTGTAGTACTCACGAAACACCTCATAGCCGGCAAAGTCGAGCACCGATGCAAGCGATGCGCCATACGCGGCGCCACGCCCATGCCCCACATGCAGCGGGCCGGTCGGATTGGCCGACACGAACTCCACCTGCACCTTGACGCCCTTGGACGCGCCCCGGCCAAATGCTGCGCCGCGTGCCAGCACCTCACCCACCACGACCGTCTTGGCATCTGCGGCGAGCGTGAAGTTGATGAAACCGGCCCCCGCCACCTCGGCCTTCAGGATCTGCCCTGAAGCCGGCAACTCAGCCAGCAGCAGCGCCGCAAGCTCGCGCGGATTGCGCTTGAGCGGCTTAGCGAGTTGCAGGGCCAGGTTGGTGGCAAAGTCGCCATGACCGGCCTGTTTGGGCCGCTCAAGGTGAATCGGCGTGGAAACATGCTCAGGCGCCACGCTTGCGAGCGCGGCCTGCAGGAGTTTCTCGATCTGAAGTTTCGGGTCTGCGCTCATGGCACTCAGCGTTTCGAAAAGGGCTGAATTATAACGGATTGGGCCCTGCTCACCCGTGAAGCAATGATCTCAGCAGGTAAAACATACTGCGAGCGTCGATCTGGCCGCATCCGGTTGCATGCCAACCCGCGAAGAATCCCCGACCACGGCGCTTTCACCAGCGGCCCATTCGGGATAAAGTCCGCTCTTTGCCCAGCCAGCCCTGCCGTGCGCCTCTTCCGTCTTGCCAGAATTATTCATGTCGGTCTGCGTTTCGGACTCGATCAAATGCTTCTCGACGCCGATTCCAGCGGGCGCCTGCCACGGCTGTGGCAGCTGGCATTCTTCTGGCGCAAGTTCGAGCAGAGTCGCGCAATCCGCTTGCGCCGGGCGCTCGAATCGCTCGGTCCGATCTTCGTCAAGTTCGGTCAGATGCTATCCACCCGGCGAGACCTGCTCGCACCCGACATCGCCAACGAACTCGCCCTGCTGCAAGACCGGGTACCCCCCTTTCCATCCCAACAGGCGCTCGGGGTGCTCGAGGACCAGTACGGCAAACCGGTAGACGAAGTCTTTCGCAAGTTCGATCGCACCCCGGTCGCCTCGGCCTCGGTCGCCCAAGTACATTTTGCCGAACTGCCGGACGGGACCGAAGTTGCGATAAAAATCCTGCGCCCCGGTATCAAGCGCGTCATCGATCACGATCTCGCGCTACTTGAGACCGCCGCGATCATGCTCGACAAACTGTGGCCCGAGGCCCGCCGCCTCAAACCGCGCGAAGTGGTCGCCGAGTTCACCAAATACCTGAACGACGAACTCGACCTGATGCGCGAGGCCGCAAACTGCTCGCAACTGCGGCGCAATTTCAAGGATTCGTCGCTGCTGATGGTGCCGGAAGTGCATTGGGACTGGTGCGGCAGCTCGGTGATGGTGATGGAGCGCATGCACGGCATCCCGATCTCGCAAAGCGACATGCTCAGGGCGCAGGGCACCAGCCTGCCGGCGCTGTCTCGCGCCGGGGTCGAGATCTTCTTCACCCAGGTGTTTCGCGACGGCTTCTTTCATGCAGACATGCACCCGGGCAACATCCTGGTGCATCGCGACGGCCGCTACATTGCACTTGATTTCGGAATCATGGGTACGCTCAACGAGGAAGACAAGAACTACCTCGCGCAGAATTTCCTGGCGTTCTTCAAGCGCGACTACCGCCGCGTGGCGCTCGCCCACATCGAGGCCGGCTGGGTGCCCGCCAAAACCCGGGTCGACGAGTTCGAAGCCGCGATCCGCACCGTTTGCGAACCGATCTTCGACAAGCCGCTCAAAGATATTTCATTCGGCAAGACCCTGCTGCGCCTGTTCCAGACCGCGCGCCGCTTCGAGATGGAAGTGCAGCCTCAACTGGTGCTGCTGCAAAAGACCCTGCTCAACATCGAAGGCCTCGGGCGCCAGCTCGACCCCGACCTCGATCTGTGGAAAACCGCAAAACCTTTTCTCGAGCGCTGGATGGACGAACAGATGGGCTGGCGCGCGCTGGTGAAGGGGCTCAAGGACGAGGCCCCCAACCTTGCCGGCACGCTCCCGCAGCTGCCGCGCCTGATCCACAAGGCCCTCTCCGAAACCGAAAGACAGCAGCGACTCGAGCGCGAATCCATCCAGCAACTGCACGGCACCCAGCGAACCCAGGGTCGACTGCTGATCGTTTGTGCGCTGTTGCTCGCGGGACTGGCCGGCATTGAGGCCTACCGACTCCTGTTTTGATGAATCTGGCCAGCCTCTGATTACAGTGCGCCATACCTCGCGCCAAACTGACAAGTTACCGGCAGTCATATCGAAACACGCCTCGGAGGTTTTCTGGCGAGCTGGATTTTTGTTTTTCGGCCCGCTCGCATGCAACAATGTCCACCCTCGCTTGTTCGCCATTGCGAGGCTTCAGCTCACCCACCAAGATGCGACCAAATGATGAAAGCGCTTGCCACCACGCTGTTGATCACCCTGCAATTCACCGCGGCATCCTGCTGGGCTGCAACGCAGCCGACCGCGCTCGCCACTGAGCCGGCAACAGAGCAGTCAAAGGCACAGACGACATGCGACGCGGCCAACCAGCAAGGCATTGCCAGCATCGCCACCAATGATCTCGACTCAGCCGAAGCCGCCTTCAAATCCTGCCTGGAGGTGATGCCAAAACACACCATGTCGACGCTTGGGCTGGCTGAAGTCGCTTTTCGCCAAGGCAAGCAGGATGAATCGCGCGCATTGATCCGGGCTGCGGCCGCTGCGGATCCGGGTAGTGCATACGCCCAGGCATCGCTGGGCAGATTGCTTGCCAGCGAAGGTAACTATTCCGAAGCCGAAGCTGCCTTGCAGCAGGCGGTGGCGCTCGACTCTCAGCTGGTGGGACCGCGTATGGATCTCGCCAGTCTATACGCCACGGCGCTGCGCAAACCCGTAGAAGCAATCAAAGTGTATGAAAGCGTGATTGCCACCCATCCAGAGCATGCCGGCGCTCACTACGCATTGGGCATCGTCCGGATCCGCAACGGCCAGCTGGCCGAAGCCAGGGCACCGCTCGAACGGGCTGCGAGTCTGGAGCCGGCCAATCCGCTGCCGCTGGTCGCGCTAGCACGGGTCAGCGCGCAGAGCGGCGATCTGAAACTCGCCCATGAGCAGGTCGGCAAGGCACTCGAGATCGATCCGAACTATGCCGATGCGATCGAACTGCGCGGCGACATCAACATGGCCCAGGGTGACCGGGCCAAGGCGCTCGCCGATTTTTCGACCGCTGCCGAAAAGGCCACCGCCAACCCGGTGCTGAGGGTCAAGATCGGGATGTTGCAGCAGGGGGCGGGCAAGGACAGCGAAGCGATCGCGGCCTATGAAGAGGCTCTCAAGATCGATCCGCGCATGGCGACTGCGCTGAATAACCTCGCCTGGATCGGCGCCGAACAGGGCAAGGATCTCGACCTTGCGCTGAGCCGCGCACAACAGGCGATCGAGATCGCCCCGGCCAATCCCGACTTTCACGATACCCTCGGCTGGGTTTATCGTGCCCGGGGCGAACTCGCCGAAGCCGAGCGAACCCTTGTAGCTGCAAGCATGATGAACGGTGCGAACGCCGATGTTCACTACCATCTCGGACTGGTATTGCGTGATCAGGGCAAAAACGACGATGCAGTGCGCGCCTTGCAAAAGAGCATCGAACTGAATCCCAAGCATCAGGGCGCTCAGGCCACACTCAAGGATCTGGGGATTAGCCCCACCAGGTAAGGGACGAGCGGCAGCCCGTGATCACACGGTGTTGCCGATCCGCCGCCGCAGGGTGGCGAAACCAAGGTTTTGTTGACTAAGATGGATCCCTACACCCTGCTCGGTCTTGCCCCGAACGCCGACGTGCAAGAGGTAAAGCGCGCCTTTCGCCGCCTCGCCATGCGCTGGCATCCAGACCGCAATTCCGACCCCGCCGCACTCGAACACTTCAAGGTGCTGCGCGCCGCATACGACCATCTGGTGGCGATAATCGAGAGCGATGCGTACCAGGCAGATTCCGATGTCGCGCCCGACGAAGCAAACCGCACCGACTCGGCGGACACAAGCGCATCTTCGGGCCCACGCGGGCAAGACCGTGTTCAGGACATCTCGCTCGAACTTGAAGAAGCCTTCTTTGGCTGCAACCGTAAAGTCACGCTCGATACCCTATCGACATGCGAAGTCTGCGACGGAAGCGGGCACGAAGCCTTGTCGTATTCCCAGCTGTGCGCGGACTGCCATGGGTCCGGCCGCACCCGCTCGCACGCGGGCCTGGCGAAGTGCGTCGCGTGCGACGGTCAGGGTTACACCCGAACACGTACCTGCAGTGGCTGCGAAGGCAGTGGTTCGGTCGGGGTTCCCAGAACCCTCTCGGTCAAGATACCGCCGGGCTTGCTGAGCGACGACTGGCTGCGGGTGGCCGGCGAGGGCGAGCCATCGGACGACCCGCTGGGCACACCGGGTGACCTCAAGCTCAGGCTCACCATTGCCCCCCATCCGCTCTATTCACTCCAGGGCCGCAATCTTGTGGTTGACCGGCCGATGAGTGCTTTTCGAATGCTGATCGGTGGCGAGATTCAGGTTCCGGTGCCGGACGGCATCGAAACGGTGACGATCGAGCCGGGTGAGCCCTGTATTCGCGAAATGCGTGTTCCCAACGCCGGTTTTCCGGGGCGCCGCAGCGAGCCGCGCGGAGACCTGCTGATCAGGCTCCGGCCGGTGTTTCCTTCGCTTGCCGACGACAAGTTGCACAAGATGATCGTGTCGCTCGAGCGCGTACTCGCAAGTGACCCGGCGCGCCATCTGTCACCGGTCGACAATTGGGAAGTTCGCTGGCTGGGCGAAACGCACAGGTAGTCGAACGACTGGCTCCCGATCCGACGCTCAGCCCTGCTACTTGTCAGTGGCGCCGGCCATCAGAATCACGATTACATCTCGTCGAAACACCGCTGCCCGTCCTTTCAAATATCCGCAAGCTCCGGGCCTACAGCAGCTGCGCTTCGCTTACCGCGACTCTTCGAGCGCCCGGGTCAGAATCTCGGCCATGAGGGCATTGACCCCGCCCTCATGGGTCGCAGCGCGTGCCTGCAAGGTCTTGACCAGCTCCATCGGCAGCTTGCATGCAAACGCTACCTGCCCGAGTGCCCGATCCTGGCGACGCTGTTCGCGCTTGTCGACCAGCGCCGCCGAACCGGCGGCAAAGCGACCCGGCACACCGGTCGCGCCCATCTTCCCGTTGATCTTGAGCCCGCGGTTCTTCTCAAGATCGGTGCTTTTCATGGTCATCAATCGTCCTCTACGACTAAGGCCGGCACATGCGCCGACGTCCGCGATTATCGCCGATTCGAGGCCCGGCCGGGCAGGCCCGACCAGCGCCCGCCAGACGGGCGAGAATACTCATGCCATTGCGCGAATCACCTGGGCCAGTCGCGCAACCCCCTCTTCAATGCGCGGCGGCGGGACGGTGACAAAGGCCAGCCGTAGTGACTCGCGCACCGGATCCGCAGCATAGAACGGCGCACCAGGCACAAAGGCCACATTGTTCTCGACCGCCCTCACCAGCACCGCGGTGGCATCGACGCCACGCGGCAGCTCCACCCACAGAAACATGCCGCCGCGCGGCCTGTTCCAGCTCACACCTTCGGGCATGTGATGTGCCAGCGCGGCCAGCATCGCCTCGCACTGATCGCGGTATAGCGCACGAATGGTCGGAATGTGAGCATCCAGAAAGCCATCCTTGACCACTTCGAAAACCGCCTGCTGTGAGAGCGTGGCGGTGTGCAGGTCAGTCGCCTGCTTGGCCTGAACCAGCTTGGCCCGCAGTGCAGGCGGCGCAATCACATAGCCGATACGCAGGCCCGGCGCCAGCACCTTGCTGAACGAGCCCATATAAACGGTGCGTTCGGGCGCCAGGCTGCGGATCGAAGCCGGTGTGTCGCCATCATACGAGAGCGCGCCATAGGGGTCGTCTTCGAGGATCAACAGATCCAGATCACGCGCCCGCTCGACCAGCGCCTGGCGTCGCGCGAGCGGCAGCAGGCGACCGGTCGGGTTCTGGAAATTGGGCAAGCAGTAGAGAAACTTCGCCCCGCGCATGGATTCACTCAGCGCATCGGGCAGCAAGCCCTCGGCGTCCGAGGCCACCGCAACGAACTGCGGCGAGAACATCGAGAAAGCCTGCAGTGCCCCCAGATAAGTCGGCGTCTCGACCAGTACCCGGTCGCCCGGGTCGACCAGCACCTTGGAAAGCAGGTCGAGCCCCTGCTGCGAACCCGACACGATCATGACATCGTCGGGCGACACCGGCGCTGCGTCGGTTCCGACCCGCGCAGCCACCCACTCGCGCAAAGGGGCGTAGCCCTCGGTCGTGCTGTATTGCAGCGCTTCACGACCACGTTCGATCAGCACTCTGTCGAAGGCCGCCCGCATTTCGTCCACCGGAAAGGTAGCAGGCGCCGGCAAGCCTCCGGCAAACGAGATCACCTCGGCACGCTCGGTGATCTTCAGAATTTCACGGATGACCGAACTCTGCAGTCCGCTCGCGCGGCCGGAGAGATAGCGATCGAAGTTGGGGCTGGAAGATCCTTGGGTCAATTTGACTCACCGGTTGGAGAGCGCACAACGCGCGTCGGGCTCCGGAGTATCTCCGGCTCGCCCCACCCGGGTCAATCGCCGCCTGCGTTTCACACGTTCGGCCCGGCTTGATGAACGTGGCGGCTAGGGTTCTTCCGTCCGTCGGATCCACTCGAGCGCAGTAGCCTCGAGATACGCGTAGAACGGATTGTGGCGCAACCTCAGCAGCCATTCGGCCGGCAGCACCAGCGTGCCGCGCTCGCCGAACACCGCCATCTGCCCAAGAAACAGCATGCCACCATGCTCGGGCGGGCGCTGTCCGTACAGCGGATCGTCGGGCGGAAAAGGCAGCGCAACATGCGAGAGCGATATCACCCCCGGAGGCCACTCCACGTCAAGTTGCTCGGTGCGGTCGATCTCGGCCGAGAACGGCGGCTGGTGACGGGCAACCAGGCGCAGGCTCTCATCCGATTCATTTGTTACCAGAGTCACACCAAATGCAAGACCGGAGTTACCCATTACACGGGTGCTCAAGGCGCTTGGGTCATAAACCATCAGAACCGACTTGGCTGCATGGCGGTTTACATCGAACAACACCAACTCATGCCCCTCGGACACGATCCGGTTGAGCAATCGGGTCACCACGGCCTCGGTCGAAACCGTGGCGTCGGCATTCGACTTGAACACCAGCGTCGGCGGAAACGCACGACTGCTCGCCCGTTGCGCCCCACTGTCGAGCCGCGCTGCGATCGAGCGGGTCAGGCGATGAACCTGATCGGCGGCATTCGTCGCAAATGAGTTGTACTTGTAGGGATCGAACTCGATCTCGACGCTCAACCATTCGAGCCCGCCGAGCCCTGGCAACTGCCCGAGGCGGCGCTTCCAGGACGCCAACGCGGCGGCCGAATGGACGCCGATCGCGGGCGAGATCAGCACCAGACTGGCCGGCATGGGCAACACGGGAGTGTCCATCGCATCGAGTACGAAGTTCACCCCCAGCGCCCCGCCGTTGGAATAGCCGATGATATGGGTTGGCGCTTGCCCCACCCTGGTATGCAGATGCGTCATTGCCAGCCGCACCGCCGCCGCCATGTCCTCCCACCGGACATGCTTGAGACCAGACGGCGCCGTGCCATGCCCTGGCAGACGCAGGCCAATCACCCAATAGCCCTCGCGGTTAAGGCGCTCGCCCAGCGCGCGCAGGCTGTAGGGCGAATCCGACATGCCATGCAGCAACAGCACGCCGCCCCTGGGACTCGCGCTGGACAACTCGAAGCTGCGGTTCCAGTCCGGAATGCGCTTGCGCGGATCGGCCGCGCTGCCGTCGCTGTAGCGGACGAGCGAATGCGCCATGCCCTGGGCCGTATGCGAATAAACCTCTTCATCGAGCTGGGCGAACAAGCGCTGCTCCAGCTCAAGATAGCCGTCAAAATCCTTCACCACGGCGCTGTCGCGCTGCGTATATTCCTCCGACAAGTCCGCGTCATGCCATCTTTCAAGCGGCGTACCTGC
>JAEUNS010000081.1 GCA_016790005.1 Zoogloeaceae bacterium | reverse complement strand
TAGCCAAACAAGGTGTGCAGCATTTTTGCACACAGCAGCAGCAACACCGCTGCGAAGATTTTTTTCAGCGTCGCCACTGGCAGGCGATGTGCAAGGCGTGCGCCGAGCGGCGCAGTGAGAACGCTCGGCGCACTGACCAGGATCAGGGCTGGCAAGTAGATGAAACCAAGGCTGAAGGCCGGCAAGCCCTCGGCCGGCCAGCCGTTGATCAAGTAGCCGACGCTGCCGGCCATCGCAATCGGCAAGCCGATCGCGCTTGAAGTGCCAATTGCATTGTGCACCTTGACGTTACACCATGTCATGAACGGCACCGACAGCGATCCGCCGCCGATTGCCACCAGCGCCGAGACGCCACCAAGACCGACGCCGACCGCACTCATGCCGACCGCACCCGGGAGGGCCCGGGTTGGCTTGGGCTTGATGTTGGCAAGCATCTGCAATGCCACATAGGCCATGAAGCAGGCAAAGAAGATCGCCAGCGGCGCCGAGGCCACTCGAGAGGCGACGAAGGTCGCAGCAAAAGTGCCAACCAGTACCCCGGGGGTGATCGCCCGAACGATGTCCCAGCGAACCGCGCCGTGCTTGTGATGCGCGCGCAGACTCGAAACCGAAGTCATGACGATCGCCGCCATCGAGGTACCGAGCGCGAGATGAACCACGCTGTCGCGTGGAAAATCCTGGGCAACGAACAGGGTCGTGAGAACCGGCACCATGATGCCGCCCCCGCCCACGCCGAGGAGCCCGGCAAAGAACCCGACGAATGCGCCCAGCGCCAGGTAGCTCAGCCACCACACATCGAAAATCATCAGAACACCCGGAAAATTCGAATCAAAAAAGAGAGGCGCGGAAACATCCCGCGCCTCTCTTTTTTGGCCCCCCGCCTGTGCCGTCTCCGCCGGGCATCCTGAACCTAGGGTTCAGGGAGGTCGCTTTCCTTCCGTATCAGGCTCACCCGGCTAGGGGGCGTGCACACCAACGGTTAAACGGTCTGCAACCAAGTCTCTCGACATTGGTTCAAGGAATCTACGACTTCAACAAACACGGCAGGGGATTGATCGTATGGAACACCAGACTGGTCAGAAGAGCTTTTCCTGCTGAGCCAGAATCCCGTCCAGTCGCGCATTCACGAGTCCGATTCTACGCTTCATCGCCGGCATGTCAAACCCACCTGCGCGCTGAAACTGGAGAAACTCATGGGTGATATTCAGCGCGGTCATGACCGCCAGCTTCTCGCTGGAAGCGCCGGTTCTGGTGGCCAGCTCGCGAAGCTTGCCGTCGAGATAGCGCACTGACTCGAGCAGGCCTTCGCGGTCTTCGGGTTTGCACGCGACCCGGTATTCCTTGCCGAAAATATTGATGTCGAGCGTATCGTTGGACATGTCAGGCTTCCGGCAGTTTGACAAGTACGCTTTCGAGCTTTGCGATTGCCACGTCCAGCTTGCCGGCGAGGCGATGATTCTCGGCTTCGAGCGTGGCCACCCGCGTTCTCAAGCTGCGCAGCTCGGTTTTGCCTGTCTCGAAAAGTGCGATGAACTGTTCGAGCTGGCTTTCCAATCGGGTAATTTCAGCGTCCATGGGTCGATAGTAGTGGGCGCTCCGCGACCGGTCAAGGCGGCCGCGGGGCCGGGTTCAGTGGGGTTGCTGTACCTGGGTCACATCACGCACCGCGCCGGTATCTGCGCTGGTGGTGAGGGCCGCATAGGCTTGCAGGGCGGCAGACACCACGCGGACGCGCGACACCGGGCGCCAGGCCTTGGCCCCACGCGCCTCCATCGCTGCCCGGCGGGCGGCCAGCCCAGCGGGGGCGATTGCGAGATGGATGCTGCGCCGGGGGATGTCGATCTCGATCGTATCGCCTTCTTCGATCAACGCAATCGCGCCGCCACAAGCTGCTTCAGGGGAAGCATGGCCGATCGACAGACCCGAGGTTCCGCCTGAGAAACGGCCATCGGTCAGCAGGGCGCAGGCCTTGCCCAAGCCCTGAGACTTGAGGTAGCTGGTCGGGTACAGCATCTCCTGCATGCCGGGGCCGCCCTTGGGGCCCTCGTAGCGGATCACGACCACGTCGCCCGCCACAACGCGGTCGCCGAGAATGGCCTCGACCGCATCTTCCTGGCTCTCGAACACCCGCGCTCGCCCGGTGAAAGTCCAGATCGATTCATCCACTCCGGCCGTCTTGACGATGCACCCCTTTTCGGCGATGTTACCGTAAAGCACGGCCAGCCCGCCGTCAGCACTGAACGCGTTGGCGCGATCACGAATCACGCCCGCAGTGCGGTCCATATCGAGTTCGTTCCAGCGGCGATCCTGCGAGAAGGCCTGCTGGGTGGGCACACCACCGGGTGCGGCCTTATAGAACTCGAAGATCGAGTTGTCATGGGCCTGCATGACATCCCAGCGATGCAACGCCTCGCGCATGGTCTTGCTGTGCACGGTGGGTACATCGGTATGCAGCAGGCCCGCGCGGTCGAGCTCGCCGAGAATGGCCATGATGCCGCCGGCACGATGGACGTCCTCGATATGCACATCCGGCACCGCCGGCGCGACCTTGCACAGACATGGCACCTTGCGGGAGATGCGGTCGATGTCCTTCATCGTGAAATCGACGCCCGCCTCTTTTGCCGCAGCCAGCAGGTGCAGCACGGTGTTGGTAGAGCCGCCCATCGCCACATCTAACGTGACGGCGTTTTCGAACGCAGCATACGACGCGATCGAGCGCGGCAGAACCGACTCGTCTTCCCTTTCGTAGTAGCGACGCGCCATGTCGACAATGGTGCGCCCGGCCTTGCGAAACAGTTGTTCACGATCGGCATGCGTGGCAAGCACCGTGCCGTTGCCCGGCAGCGACAATCCGAGCGCTTCGGTCAGGCAGTTCATCGAGTTGGCAGTGAACATGCCGGAGCATGAGCCACAAGTCGGGCAGGCTGAGCGCTCGATCTCGGCCACTTCTTCGTCGGAACAGTTCTTGTCGGCCGCCTTGACCATCGCGTCGACCAGGTCGATCGAGAACACCTTGGACTCCCACTTGACCTTGCCAGCCTCCATCGGCCCGCCCGACACGAAGATCGCGGGCACGTTCAGGCGCAGCGCGGCCATCAGCATGCCCGGGGTGATCTTGTCGCAGTTCGAGATGCACACCAGCGCGTCGGCGGTGTGGGCATTGACCATGTACTCGACGCTGTCGGCGATCAGGTCGCGCGAAGGCAGCGAGTAGAGCATGCCGCCATGCCCCATCGCGATGCCGTCGTCGACGGCGATGGTGTTGAATTCCTTGGCGACGCCGCCGGCCGCTTCGATCTCGCGTGCGACAAGCTGGCCGAGATCCTTGAGGTGCACATGGCCGGGCACGAACTGGGTGAAGCTGTTGGCGATGGCGATGATCGGCTTTTCGAAATCGCCATCCTTCATGCCGGTGGCCCGCCACAGGGCGCGGGCACCAGCCATGTTGCGGCCGGCGGTAGAGGTGCGGGAACGGTACTGGGGCATGATGTCCTCGACGATTTTTTGAGAATGGACCGGCTTGGTGCGCGGCGATCGATTGACTTGAGTCCGTAATTCTAACCGAAGCCAAACCTCGAGTCGGCTATCATTGCCGCTTTGTTCATCTGAGGGCAAACCGATGACCGAACCCGGATCGGGTGGAGCGACCCCCGACAGCGATGAAGGTTTCGATCTGGATCCGATCGAGATCCGCGTTCTGGCAGTGTTGATCGAAAAGGCGTTCGTGACCCCCGACAACTATCCCTTGTCGGTGAATGCGATCCAGACCGGCTGCAATCAACTCACCGGCCGCGATCCGGTCATGGCGCTTTCCGAAACCGAGATACGTGACGGGCTCGACCGGCTGCTGAAACGCAAGCTGATATCACAGCGCGACCAGGCCAGCGCCCGCGTTCCCAAATATGAACACCTCGTGCGCCTGCGTCACTCGCTGCCGCCGGCCGAACAGGCCGTGCTCGCAGTCTTGATGTTGCGCGGCCCGCAAACGGCGGGCGAGATCCGCCAGCGCACAGAGCGCATGCATACTTTCGCAGACATCGAGGCGGTCGATGCGGTACTCGAGCATCTGCAGGAAAAATACCCGCCAATGGTTGTCGCATTACCGCGCGCCCCGGGCACCAAGGAGACCCGCTTCGGCCACCTGATGGGCGGACGTGAAATGTTGGCCGCTCAGATCGAGTTGCTGGGCAGTCAGCCGATCGCGAGTGGTCATGGCCGCGGGCGCAGCGCCGAACTTGAGGACGAAGTGCGCCGTCTGCGCGAGGAACTCGATCAGCTGCGTGCCGACTTCGACAGGTTTCGCAGCCAGTTTGAATGACCAGGGCGCCTCTCGCTGCCGCCGGCGGAGGTCATGAGCTTTGGCGGCTGCTGGGCGCCGCCATCGCGCTGTTATGCTGCGCATGCCCTGAACCCTTCCGCCAGAATCTACGCCATCAATGCTGACTCATCCGCAATTCAATCCTGTGGCGCTGTCGCTCGGGCCAATCTCGATCCACTGGTACGGGTTGATGTATCTGGTCGCCTTCGTGCTGTTCGTGATGCTCGGCCGTCTCCATGCACGCCGCCGCCCCGAGCTGGGTTGGGATGCCGGCAAGATTGACGATCTGTTGCTTTACGGCATGCTTGGCGTCGTGATCGGCGGGCGCCTCGGCGAAGTCGTTTTCTTTCAGCTCCCCTACTACCTGAGCAACCCACTCGAGATTATCGCTATCTGGAAAGGGGGCATGAGCTTCCATGGCGGCTTTCTCGGCGTATTGGTGGCAATGGCCCTTTATGCCCGTCGCCAGGGCCGATCGTTCTGGGAGGTTACCGATTTCATCGCGCCGCTGGTCCCGACCGGGCTCGCGGCTGGGCGAATCGGCAACTTCATCAACGGCGAACTATGGGGCCGGCCGGTCGCAAGCGATATTCCCTGGGCGATGATTTTCCCCTTTGTCGATCAGATCCCGCGCCACCCTTCGCAATTTTACCAGGCCGCGGGCGAGGGTTTGCTTCTGTTCGCACTCCTGTGGTGGTATGCGGCAAGACCGAGGCCGCTCAAGGCGGTTTCGGCGGTTTTCCTGGTCGGTTATGGCAGCCTGCGTTTCGTGGCGGAGTTTTTCAGAACGCCCGATCCAGGCATCTTCGGCACCCTCTCGCTGGGCTTGTCGACTGCCCAGTGGCTGTGCGTTCCAATGGTCGGACTCGGCATCATGCTGCTGGTAATGCAGCCAGGCAAGCGCTGACCGAAGCTCCCCGCCATACGATATGGGTGGCGCGAGCCATCCGAACGCCCGCCCATATGGCGAAGGCCCCCACCCGCTGCGACCGGCCACACATCAAGCAAGGCGCAGTGCATTGCTCGGCATACCCGATCAAGCTACAGCCGCAGGACACGCCAGACCAATGCAGGAGTCAAGTCTGCAAATATTAGGATCGGCTTGATCCGAATTGAATGAATTCGCGCTAGGATCGCACAAAAGCGTGGTATCGCCAGACGATGCCTTCAAGCACAATGAAATTAAAGCTACCCTCTCCGCGAAACTCGATCCGATTCAGACTCCTGGCCGCCAGCACCCTGGTCCAGGTGTTGCTGCTCTCATTGCTGTTGTTCAACAGCGTGAGGCTCATGAATGACGCCACCACTGCCAGCGTCGCCACCATGGTCGATCAGAACGCCGCGATGCTGCATGCAATGGCGACCGCGTATGGCGAACACGACCAGCTCATGGCCCTTCAAGACCTGCTTCATGAGTTGCTCGTCGACGCCAATGAAGGTCTCATCTATGTGCGCATCGGAAGATCGGCGAATGAGCTACTTCTGAATGCCGGCAATACCGCCAGTGCAAGGCTGAACGAGCTCCCGGCGGGCATAGGCTCGTTCGGCCCCATCCGCAGTGGCGGCCTGGTGCATGTGCGAAAGCCCTTGTTGCTGGATCGAAACGAGGTCGGATTCCTTCAATTTGGCGTATCCGTGTCAGTGCTCGAATCCGCACGTCGCGCAATCCTGACTCAGGGCGGAACGATCGCCTTGATCGAGATCATGTTGACCTTGATGCTGCTGTCCCTGATCGGTTATCTCCTTACCCGTAACCTCGGAAGGCTGATGGACGGTAGTCAGGCCATTGCCGAAGGCCGGCTCGACCATCGCATAGCGGTGGAAGGCAACGACGAACTTGCGCAGCTCTCAGAACGTTTCAACGGCATGGCCGCAAATCTGCAGGACCGGATCGGGCAGCTGATCGACACCACCACCCGCCTGCAGGCCAGTGATGAGCGTTATGCACTCGCAATCCAAGGCGCAAACGATGGCCTGTGGGACTGGGACATCAACACCGATGAAGTTTTCTTGTCGCCACGCTTTCGCGAGATCGCGAGAATTCCGGCTGACGAGGCACTGCCCCTTGAAGAGGGACCGTTCGTGAACATGCATCAGGATGACCGGGCGGATTTTCGAGCCCGTCTGGTAAGCCACCTGAAAGGCCAAAGCGATCAGTTCCAGGCCGAGTTCAGGGTATGCCTAAGCGTCTTGGAATCACGCTGGATTCTTGCCCGCGGCGTGGCCTTGCGCGACGCGGGAGGCCGCGCCTATCGTATGGCGGGCTCCATCACCGATATTGATCAGCGCAAGCGGGCCGAGGCACAGCTGATCCATGACGCGTTTCACGACAGTCTGACCGATCTCCCAAATCGTGCGCTGTTCATCGAGCACCTGGACAGTGCGCTGCGCCGCAAGCATCGGGCCGGCTCACAACAGTTGGCGGTGCTGGCGGTTAATCTTGAGCGTTTTCACCTTGTCAATGACAGTTTCGGGCATGCGGCGGGCGACCATGTCCTGCGGATGATCGCCACTCGGATCACCAAGGTGATTCCGGCTGGCGATGTAGCTGCCCGCGTGGGCGGCGACCAGTTTGCAGTGTTGCTGAACGAACTTGACGACGCCTCGGCAGCCCTGGCAATCGCGCAGCAATTGCGTGAAACCCTTGCAAGCCCCATATCACTGGGTGGCCACCAGTACTATCCGACCAGCAGAATCGGCATCGCCTTCAGCCCCGAAGGGGCGGAAAGCCCGGAAAGCGCCGAGGCAATGCTGCGCGACTCCGACAATGCCCTGCATCGCACGGGCAGCATCGAGAGCGGGCCGATCAGGGTGTTTCACACCTCCATGCACGAGCAGATGCTCAAATCACTTCGGATCGAGGCTGATCTGCGCAGCGCAATCGGCAATCAGGCATTGACGGTCAACTACCAGCCGATCGTCTCGCTGCAGGATGATCGCGTCACAAGTTTCGAGGCGCTTGCGCGCTGGAGTCATCCGACCAGAGGGCCGATTGCGCCGGGCGAGTTCATTCCACTGGCCGAGAATCTTGGTCTGATCCATGCCCTGGGTATGAGCGTGCTCGAACAGACCTGCCTGGCCATCCTCGACTGGCAATCAAAGGTGGGCGACGACCTGGTTCCGCCGGTCAGTGTGAACCTCTCTGCGCGACAGTTTGCACACCCGGCCCTTGCCGAGGAGATCATCGGAATGATCCACGCACACGGAGTGTCGCCTTCGCGGTTGCGTATGGAGGTCACCGAGAGCGCGATCGCCAATGTACAGGGGCGGGCCAGCGAAGTCCTTGCGCGCTTCAGGGCTGCAGGCATTCAGGTTCTCATAGATGACTTTGGCACCGGATATTCGGCGCTCAGTTATCTTCACACCATTCCATGCGACGTAATCAAGTTTGACGGCTCGTTCATCCATGCGATCGCCGAGGATCATCGCCTGCGGGCCCTCGTGCGGCGAAGCATCGAACTCGCCCACGATCTCGGCATGACTGTAGTGGCCGAATGCATAGAAGATGAACAACAGGCCGAGATCCTGCGATCGCTCAATTGCGATCATGGACAGGGCTACCGGTATAGCCGCCCACTGACGCGCGAGGGGGTCAGCCAATTGCTGTCCTCGATCCACTCAGCGCCCAAGACACCATGACCACGCGCACAACACTCCTGGGTTGCCTCATCGGACTGACCCAGCTCATCGGCATTGCCCCCACGGTCAGCGCCGCCAGTGGTCTTCAACTTTCCGGGTTCGGAACAGCTGCGCTGATATCACTCGATCAGGACGACGTCTTCTTCAACCACCCGAGCAAACAACGTGAGCGACAGCGAAACGAGTGGATAAGCGCCTCGGATACACTGCTTGGCATTCAGGGCTCACTGAGTCTGCGCAGCGACACCGAAGTCACCGTACAGGTCATCGTCGAAGAGAACTACCAGAACGATGTGAAGCCGCGCCTAGCATGGGCCTTCGTGCGTCACGACCTCAAACCGAACCTCACCGTGCGGGCCGGGCGACTACGCACCCCCTTCTTCATGCACTCCGACAGTCTGAACATCAACTTTGCCCATCCCTGGGTTCGCCCGCCGGTGGAGGTTTATGGGCTGAATCCGGTCAGCGATCTCGATGGCATTGATATGCTCTACCGCACGCAACTTGGCGGGTTCAACGTCGAGGTTCAACCCTATTTCGGATACGGAAAGGTCAAATTTCCCGACGGAAGTGCCAATCTTGACCATACCGGAGGCATCAGCATCAACATGTCGCGGGGCGACCTCAGGGTGCAGTTCGGACATGGCGAGGGCGGATTCGACCTCCATTACGGCGACCCGATCTATCTCGGTACCCGTGACTATCTGTTTGCAACCGGACGGGCGGATGTCGTCGCCAAGCTCTCGGGCGACGACGGTCACACCAGCTTCAGTGCGATCGGCTTTCAGTGGGATCACAATGCCTACCAGTTGAGCGGGGAGTTGGCACGGCGACGAGCCGACAAGTTCCTGGCCAACGCCTACGCCTGGTATCTGAGCGCCGCCTACCAAGCCGGTTCATTCGCACCGTTCGTCGTGCTCGCAAAACAGAATGCGTCAAGCCAGCTAGTACCGGCCAACGGCGATCCAGTCCTGGAAGGGTATCTGGCCTCGCGCAGCAGCAATCAGGAGAGCCTGGCTCTGGGCGTGCGCTGGGATGCCGCGCCCAATAAAGCGATAAAGCTGCAATGGACCCGCAACTGGGTCGAGAACGATGCCTGGGGCGCGTTTTTCCCGACGAGCGATCCGACCGTCAGCAATCCTTCGGGCACGCGCATCGACATGCTGAACCTGTCACTCGATTTCGTGTTCTAGCCGATGAAGATGCGGCACATCTTCGCCATTGCGGTTCTCGCTGCGAGTGCGACTTTCGCCTCGGACGAGGCGATGGCCGATATTGTGCTGGTCACCGCAGGTGACGGCCCCATCGCACAGATTAGCCGCGAAGAAGCAGAACAACTCTATCTGGGCAGACTCAGCGCATTGCGCGATGGAACGCCGGTTCGTCTGCTTGACCTGCCGGCTGGCGAGATCCGGGATGATTTCTATTTGCGCCTGCTCGGCAAGAACAGTATCCAGACCCGAGCCTACTGGTCGCGCATGGTTTTCACCGGGCGGGCTCGCCCACCGCGGGAGGTTGCAGATGAAACCGAGCTCCGCGCACTGATGACTCGCGACCCCAACCTGATCGGCTACATTGCCGAAGGCGCTCAAACGTCCGACCTGAGGGTGCTGCTGCGCCTGCCCAGGTGACGTCGCCGCAGGCGCCGCCAGTCCTTGTCAGCGCGCCACCACTTCGACGTACAACTCACCCACGCCATCGATTGTAGCGGTCAATTCGTCACCTGGCAGCACGGCGCCAACCCCCTCCGGTGTTCCGGTAAAGATCAGATCACCCGGTGCGAGGCAGTAATAACGCGAAAGCAGCATGATGATCTCGGGGATCGTCCAGATCATGTCCCCCACCACACCCGACTGGCGCGGCTTGCCATTGACGGTCAAGGCGACCCGGGTATCGTCGGGCAGCGGATCGGTCGCGCGCCGAATCGCCGAAACGGGTGCGGACTGGTCGAAAGCCTTTGCAATATCCCAGGGGCGGGCCATGGCCTTGGCCTCTGCCTGCAGGTCACGACGGGTCATGTCCAGCCCCACTGCATAGCCCCATATCGAGGCGCGCGCGGCCTGTGCATCGAGATTCTCGCCTCCCGCACCCAAAGCCACGACGAGTTCGACCTCATGATGAACATCCTGGCTTGCCAGGGGATAGCGAAATCGCAGCGACTCACCCTCAGCTGCCGACAGAACCGCATCTGCGGGCTTGCAAAAGAAGAAGGGCTGTTCTCGCTCAGGGTTTCCGCCCATTTCACGCGCATGAGCCGCGTAGTTGCGCGCGATGCAGAAGACCCTTCGCACCGGGAAGCGCCCCCCGCCCGCTACCGCCACACTCACCGGCTGCTGCGCCGGAATCACGAACACCTCACTAGCTTGGGTCCCGCCGCGGCGACTTTCGTTAATCATCTGACTCTCGTTCCATTCAGTCGGGACCGAAGTATAAGACGTAAATCAACACAGGACTTGACCCAGCGTTCAGTCTGCTGTGTAATGCGAATTATTCCTATTCCTTTATTGATCGAGTAGTCACTCACCCGCCGGATGCGTTGCCAAGCACAAGCGAGCGCGCAAACAGGCATCACCGGGATGACTTGCGAGGGCTGAACGAATGTATATCTGCGTATGCAATGGCGTGACCGAACGGCAGATCAGCGCTGCAGTGACAGAGGGTGCAAGTACCATGCGTGATCTGCGCAAATGCCTCGGTGTAGCGTCGGAGTGCGGCCGTTGCGCCCGTAGTGCAAGGGAGTGTCTTCGCGCTGCGGCAGATACCAATCGACCTGCGCAGAGTGCCGGCTGGGCCGAGAGCGCCGCGCGGAGCTTCAACGGATTACTCGCCCTCGAACCGGAGACCTACTGAAGTGCGGGCCGTTTGATTTCACCACTCGGCCCGCCACTAATGAGCATGCCCGGCGAAATCAGTCCACCATGCGCAGATGCCCGCGCACCAACATTCGACGCTCGGCCTCGTCGCCAGGACTCGGGCGCGTTTGCCGAAACCCGCCTTATCGTCTACATTTTTTGCGCAAGCCTGATACTCGATCTGCTGTTACGGTAAACCAACCGCTCAGCTTGAGCTTTTGGCGAGCCTGAAACATCTCCCCATGCCCTATTCCGGATCTCTGGTCCCGACGCAGTTGAGCTCATTAATGCCGCCCGATCGGCTTGCCTGCCCGCAGGAGGCCTTGGCTCTGCCCAAGCATGTTGGCAGAGAAACCGGTGTGCGTACCAACTCTCGAC
>JAEUNS010000066.1 GCA_016790005.1 Zoogloeaceae bacterium | reverse complement strand
ACGATGCACCACTGCGCGCCCGGCCAGTGAAGCCACGGCCGCGGTTTCGAACTCCGATTCCGCGCCCGGCCGCACATTGCACGACACCGTGCGCCGCTCACCGAACAATGGCGTCGCCAGCATGCTCTTAAGATCGGGATGATCGTCGAGGTGAACCTGCAACTCGGGTGGAGAGTCGATGAAGCCGTGGTCTGCGGTAACCACGATCTCGATGTTGCGCCGCTCGAACCGCTGGCAAAGCCGCGCGAAGGCTCGGTCGATGCGCCCGAAGATGGCCTGCGCCGCGGCCGAATCGGCGCCATGATCATGGCTTACCGCGTCGAATACCGGGTAGTAGGCATGCACGAGGCCACCCTTGCCCTCGCCGAGCTTACGGCATGCGGCGTCGATGGCGTCGACCATGTCGTCGAGGCCGCGAAAGGGCATGGTCACTGCGCCCCGCCCGTGCCTGCGCGAAAAGCGTGAATCGGCCAGGTGCGAGGGCGTTACGATGACGCTCGGGCGTACGCGCTTCTGAAACAGGCTCGCATACGGAAACAGACGTCTCGCCGCAAGCAGCGCATCGATAGGCCCTTCACCTCGAACCACCATCGGTAGCGGCGCAATGATGCCGCCAAAGCGCGGGTCGAAGGTGAACCAGCCGGTGAGCCCATGACGGGCAGGCGCGAGACCGGTCAGCGTAGTCGTAACGGCGCTAGCGGTAGTGGATGGAAAAACCGAGGTGATGCGGCCTCGGCGTCGCGACAAGAGCGTGCTTCCCTGCCCGTGCCGCTGCAGAAACGCGTCGCCCAGCCCATCGATGAGCAAAAACACCACAACCCGGTCGTCGGATGCAGATGGCTCTGCAAGCTCCGCCGAACCCGGCAGCACGAAGGCCGAGCCATTCAGAAATCGGCCAAGGTGCGTGATGAGGCCGAACAGCCCTCCTCCCGCATAATCGGGCAGCACGGCCCCGGCGGGCAGTTTCAAGGGCTGGATCGGCGACATGCGGTGCGATTCAGAGTCCGAGCATCAACTCCAGGTTTTGCACTGCCGCACCGCTGGCACCCTTACCAAGATTGTCGAGGCGGGCAATAAGCACCGCCTGACGATGGTCTTCGTTGCCGAACACCCTCAGTTCGAGCTTGTTGGTGTCATTGAGCACCGTGGCATCGAGCTTGCCATTGTCGGTGGCCGGCTCCACGCTGACCCAGCCACCCGCGGCAACACTGGCCGCATAGTGCGCAACCAGCGCCTCATGCAGATCGGCAAGCCTGGGCTTGGCGGGCAAGGCATCCAGATGCAGCGGGAGCTGCACCAGCATGCCCTGGCGGAAATTGCCCACCGCTGGAATGAATATCGGCCGACGCGTCATGCCGGCGTAGCACAGGATCTCGGGCAGATGCTTGTGCGACAAGCCCAACGCATACGTCTCGAACGGGGCGCCCTCGCCTTTTTCGTAGGCTTCGATCATCGCCCGCCCACCACCCGAGTAGCCGCTCACCGACGGCAAGGCAAGCGGGAAGTCGGCGGGGATCAGCCCTGCGTCAACCAGCGGCCGCAACAGTGCGATCGCACCTGTGGCATAACAGCCCGGATTGGCAACCCGATCGGCCTTTTGCACCGCCTCGCGCTGGCCGGCGCAAAGTTCGGGAAAACCATAAGTCCAGCCCGGCGCACAACGATGCGCGGTGGATGCGTCGATGATGCGCGGCTTGCGCCCCGCCAGCGCATCGACCATTGCAACCGACTCGATTGCCGCATCGTCATGCAGGCACAGCACCACCAGATCGGCCTGCGCCATCAACTCGCGCTTGGCGTCGGGATCCTTGCGCCGCTCGGGGGCAATGCTGAGCAATTCGATCACCGGCATCAGCTGCAGCCGTTCGCGAATCTGGAGGCCGGTGGTGCCAGCCTCGCCATCGATAAAAATCCTGGCCATTCTGCGCTTACCTCTTGCGGAGTTTGTTGAGTTCTTCCAAGGGGCGAAGTTTAGCGTGAAAGTCGCCGCGGCGACTCACGACGAGCCCCTCGCCCGCGTGCGGGGATGGGATCGAAAGCGGACTCGAGTGAGCTGCGCTGGAACAAAAAAAGGGGCAAAAGCCCCTTGTTCTTGGCGATCCGCAAATCTTGATGGATCTGCAAATCAGGAATTGGAGCGGGAAACGAGGCTCGAACTCGCGACCTCAACCTTGGCAAGGTTGCGCTCTACCAACTGAGCTATTCCCGCATGTTTTACGACTACATCGCACGCTGTTCAGGACCTAACCCTTGTCGCAGCGCGTCGCTCAACGGGGGCGAAATATACCTGCGATCATCGCGCACTGCAAGCCGAACTTGAAAAGATTTCGACATGCGACGCTTGCCGGTTCGCCCAGCGCCACGCACACGCTCCATCAGCGCCAGCCAGGTGCCGTCCGGGCTGGCCCGGGACAACTCGCTGCAATGCTGCTAATCTGATTCATCGCGACAGGGTGACAAAACATGCAGTGGACATCCGCTCAGGTTGCACAGCTACTCAAGCTGGCTGAATCGGGGCTTCTGGACGCACACCAGTTGAAGGCCGCGGCCGACATCGCACCGCTGCTACCCGCTCGGCGTGACTGGGTTGGTACGCTCGACCGGATTCTGGGTTTCGGCGGCGTGCTGCTGATCGGCGCAGCCGTGATCTTCTTTTTTGCCTACAACTGGGACGAACTCCACCGGTTCACCAAGATCGGGCTCGCGGTGGCCGCGCTCGCAGCGACGGCAGGCACGGCCATGGTGGTTACGCCATTCGGGCTTGCTTATCGCGCCGCACTGTTCGGCGCTTGCGTGACGACTGGGGCGCTGCTCGCGCTGATCGGGCAGACGTATCAGACCGGCGCCGACATGTGGGCGCTGTTTGCCGGCTGGGCGGCGCTGATGACGCCCTTCGCCGCGCTGTCGCGCTCGAGCGCGAGTTGGGCACTCTGGCTGATCGTGCTCAACGCGGCCCTGCTGCGGGCCTTGTCGCAGTCGCTGTGGTTTCCGCTATTCGGATTGTTGTCGCACGCATCGTCGCTGTTCGCGATCGCGGGCCTAAACCTAGCCGTGCTGATCTTGCTCGAGTACGGCCTGGCACGCATGCTGATCACGCCGACTCGACACCTGCAGCGGCTTGCGGCGATCGGTGTATTTGCGCCACTCGTCAGCGGCGCCATCATCGGCTGGTGGGACGACAGGCTGGCAGATCTTGCATGGGCCTTCTACTGCGCCGCTGCAGGGGCGATCGTGGTTTATTACCGACTACGCCGCGATCTGCCGATTCTGGCGCTGGCCCTGTATGGCGCGATTGCGGTGACGACCGCCGCCTTTGTGGTCAAAGTGCAGGTCGAATCGTTCATTGCGCTGAACCTGGTCGGCTTGCTTGTGATTGCCGCATCGGGTGGGGCCGGCATGTGGCTCACCCGCCTGTACCGGGAGTCACGATCGCAATGAAAGCGAATGCCCCTACCCCGCTGTTTTCGCTACTCGCACGGCTGAAGGCTGGCGGTGTGGTTTCGCATGATGAATTGGCAGGGCTCGCGGCGCATGCACCGCCACCCTGGTGGCTTGCGACGCTGCAGGCGCTGGCAGCATGGCTGGCCTCGCTGTTTCTGCTATCCGCGTTCTATGTGCCGGTGCTGATGATTGGTGACAGCCCGGTCGCGCGTGGCCTGGGTGGCCTGGTACTCGCCGCCGTGGCCATTTACCTGTTTCGCCGTGAAGGCGTATTCGTGGGCCAGGTTGCGCTTGCCTTTTCGCTTGCAGCGCAGGCCCTGGTAGTAAGTGCACTTGCAGGGGACTTCATCCACCTCGAGACCGATCATCGAGTGGTAGCGGCATTCGGCGCTTTGCTTGCGCTAATCATGATGATTCCGCGCTCTACACCGACGCATCGAAGCGCATGTGCTCTGGTGGCGCTGGTATTCGGCCTCATTGCCAGTTTCGCAGCCGAGCGGGCGGCAATTCAGGCCAGCGCGCTATGCGCCTGTTCGGTGGGCTTGTGGCTCACCCGCACCCACTGGGCGGGCAAACCCTATGGCGTCTATCTCAAGGCCATCGCCAATGCGACGAGCCTGCTTGCCCTGCCCGCTGCCTGGCTGTTGCCGGCCTTCAGCGGATCTCGGTTCGTCATTGATCCGATTTTTCGGAGTCTTGCCGGCTCGGTTTCAGGCATGTCGTACTGGGTGTTCACGCTGTGCATCGGCGCGTTGGTCGTTGCGACGGTTTTCCATCTAACCCGTGAGTTGCCGTTGCAAGCGCGTTGTGTGGCGCTTGCCGGTGCGCTTGCGATGGCATTTGCGGCACGATTCACGCCTGGGTTGATCTTCGCGGCAAGCCTGTTTCTGGCCGCCTTTCAGGCCTGCCATCGGCCCTGGGCCGGCGCTGCGCTGCTCTGCGCAGTGCTTTACCTGGGCGAGTTCTACTACAACCTGCAGGTTACGCTGCTGGTGAAGGCAAGCGCGCTAGCCGCGTGCGGCCTGTTGCTGCTGGGGCTCAGACAGTATCTACTGAGCCAGACCCGGACGGATGTCCCGACATGACGCGTACCCGACTCAACACCCTCATAGCGCTTGCATTCGCGCTGGTGCTTGGCAGTGCAGCGATGATTGTGCGCCAGCATGAATCCACGCTTGCACACGGCACGGTGGTCTTGCTCGAGCTTGCACCGGTCGATCCGCGCTCGTTGATGCAGGGCGACTACATGGCCTTGCGCTTCGCGGTCGATCGCGACCTGCCACACCCCTCCGACTTCGCAGGCGATACGGAAGCCACCCAAGCGCCCCCGCCCCGCTACGCATTTCTGGCGCTGGATTCGGCACAGCGCGCGACGCTGGTCGGCACCGGCAACGAACCCGCCACAGCGGCAGGGCAGGTCGCGATGCGCATTCGGGTGCGCGATCATCTCAATAGCGTCGGCCCGAATGCGTTTTTCTTTCGAGAGGGAACGGGTGCAGATTACGAATCGGCGCGTTGGGGTGAGTTTCGGGTGGCAGCCGATGGCAACGCCCTGCTCACCCATCTGCGCGACGCTCAACTTGAACGCGTCGGCACCACCAAGCCCTTCAGCGACCTGGACTGAGGCGTCGCGATGCACGCCACCGCGCGCATCAGTCGCGCAGGTCGGTGATCAACTCTGCCAAGGTCTCGGTGGGCAGACCATCGACGTGAATCGGGTATTCCTTGTGGTCACAGCCGACCTTCATCTGCGCGCCGGCCTTGAGTGATGAACGCATGCCCGGCGTGAGTTCGAAGCGCAAAAAGTGTACGGCGGCCGTCTTGTCGTCGGTGGTGCGCTCGAGGTCTTCGTCTGCGATCGCATAAACCCGTGGCTGGCCTTCGACCTCGATGAACACGCGCTGCTCTATACCCCGCATCCGCGCGAGCGCCCGCCGGCGCTCGGCTTCGTTGGTGTACTCGAGCATCATCGTGACCTTGAAGTTCGAGCCATCCGGCACCAGGGGGTTGTAGGCATCGAGCTCGGCCTGTATGCCTTCCTCTTCAAAGATGCGCTCGACCCTGAGCATTTCCTGAACCTGGTAGCGCATCAGCTCTTCGTCTTCGAAGATCAGGGTGAGATGCTCGCCCAGATGCACGGTGCGGCGCTTTCTGAGCGCGATGATGCGCTCCCTGATCTGCGGCCTGGCCTTGTGATAAGCCTCGAGCGACAACAGGGATTCAGGTGTGATCTTGGTCATCATGGTGTGCACGGTCCTGGCTATGTCTTGTGATGTGACGCGCTCGGACGATCAGAGCCCATAGGCTTTCGCCAACAGCGACAGTGGATGCATCATCTGCGCCTTCTTCATGCCGGCTTCTTCCATGCCCTGCTCGATATGGTGGCCGGCAAGCTGGCAGTCCGAGCTGATGTAATCGGGCTCGCCCTCGCCCATCGAGCGAAACACCGGCTTGCCGATCTTCATCGCAGTGGCGTGAAACTCTTTCTTGACCCCCCAGGTGCCCGAATGCCCAGAGCAGCGCTCCACCGCCTTGACCTCGGTGCCGGGCACCAGCGACAGCGCCTCGAAGGTCTTGCGCCCGACGTTCTGCACACGCGAATGACAGGGTATGTGGTAGGAAACCCTGCCGAGCTCATTCTTGAAATCGGTCTTGAGTAAACCGTCGCGATTGCGGGCGACGAAGTATTCGAATGGGTCCCACATTGCATCCTTGACCACCTGGGTGTCGACGCAATCGGGGAACATCAGCGGCAGTTCCTGCTTGTAGGTCAGCGTACAGGACGGTATCGGGGTCAGGATGGCATAGCCCTCGCGCGCATAGCGTGCGAGTTGGGGAATGTTCTTCTCCTTGTTTGCCGCCACCGCGTCGAGATCGCCCAATTCAAGCTTGGGCATGCCACAGCAGGCCTCTTTTTCGATCAGCACAAACGGAATTTCGTTGTGGCGCAGTATGTCGAGCAGGTCGCGCCCGATGCCGGGCTCGTTGTAGTTGATGTAACAGGTTGCATACACGCAGACCTTGCCCGGCGTGAGGGTGCCGTCCACCACCCTGAAATCACCCGAGGCGCCAGCGATAGCGCGGAACTTCTTCGGGGCGTAGCCGGGTATCCAGGCCTTCTTGTCGACACCGAGGGTGCTTTCCATGACGCTGCGCATGGCCTTGGTCTTGTTCACCGCATTCACCATCGGCGTGACGATGGGTATGCCTGCGAAGCTGCCGAGGGTATCGGTTGATGACAGCAGTTTGTCGCGGAACGTAGTCTCACCCCGCTTGTGCTTGACCGCCTTGGCCCGCAGCATCAGGTGGGGAAAGTCGAGATTCCATGAGTGCGGCGGAACATACGGACACTTGGTCATGTAGCAGACGTCGCACAGATAGCAGTTGTCGACGACCTTCCAGTAATCCTTCTTGGCTACGCCCTCGACCTCGCCCTCTTCGGTGGCGTCGACCAGGTCGAATAGCGACGGAAACGAGCCGCACAGACTCAAACATCGGCGGCACCCATGGCAGACGTCGAAAACCCGTTCCATTTCGGCCATGAGCTTTTGCTCATCATAAAAATCGGGGTTCTTCCAGTCCAGCGCATGCCGGGTGGGTGCTTCGAGATTGCCTTCGCGTACGCTCATGGGAGGTCCTGTGCATGCGTGAATGATCGAAGAAGATCACTCCGGCGAGGGCCGCCGGGTGATGATTGCCCGTGGTGCGGATACACCGCGGGGCATGTGCAATATTGGCACTCGCAACTGAACCTGCCGCACTGGCAGGCTCAGGCTAGAGCGCTCAGTCGACCAGCGCGTCCAGCGCCTTTTGATAGCGATTGGCATGCGAACGCTCTGCCTTTGCAAGCGTTTCGAACCAGTCGGCGATCTCGTCGAAGCCTTCTTCGCGGGCGGTCTTGGCCATGCCGGGGTACATGTCGGTGTATTCGTGGGTTTCACCGGCAACGGCCGACATCAGGTTGTCGCGGGTGGCGCCGATCTTCATGCCGGTTGCGGGGTCGCCCGATGCCTCGAGAAACTCCAGGTGACCGTGTGCATGCCCTGTTTCGCCTTCAGCGGTCGAGCGGAACAGCGCAGCGACATCATTTTGGCCTTCGATATCGGCCTTGTTTGCAAAATACAGGTAGCGGCGATTGGCCTGCGATTCGCCCGCGAATGCTTCCTTTAGACAGCCTTCAGTCTTGGAACCCTTTAGTTGCGGCATCTTTATCTCCTGTAAATCGAGTAGTTATCGACCAGACGCAGCCGTGAATACTGCTCCAGCGAACACACTCTAGTCCATTTCACACCGGTGGGCTCAATTGCGATTCACTAATGCATTCATAGAGTGAATATATTCTCTCGCGCAACAGCAACCGGACCACGGGTGCGCTCAACCCTCGTCCGCCTTGCGCTCCGCGCGCATCAGGCGCAGGGCAATCATGATTCCAAGGGCTGCGTTGGCGAGGGCAAATAGTCCGATTGCGAACATCGCCGGGGAAGTGAGCGAAGTACTCCGCAACAGCCAGGCGAGCACTGCCGAAAGGACGTTCAGGATCACCATCACCCAGAACAGCGGGTTTCGCGGTTGAAACAGCTGTGAAGGTTTCAAATCCATGTCAAATGTATGGTCTGGATGAACGGTGGAACGCTGCGCGAGCGTACAATTATCGATAAGAACTGGCGACTATTATGGAGGACAAACATGGCAGCGAAGGACGCAAAAGCAAGAACCGAAGACGGCAACTCCCCTGTACCCCCCAAGGCCAGGTCTGCAGGCGCACCGCGCAAGGTGGTTGAAGGTGATACGGCACCGTCGCAGTCGCCCGAGGGCATCGAGTCGTTCGAGGTCGATCAGGCCGTGAGTTCGGCCGAATGTTCCAAGCTGGTAGCAGTCGAGGAAATCCTAGAGCGCGCCCCGGGCAAGAACATTGACAAGGTGGCTGATCAACTCGCCGCGATCATGAAGGGTGCGGCCCCGGATGATCTCGCCGCGCTGCGCCGGGCCCTGTTCCAGGAAGAGCTCGCAGCCAGCGGCAAGACCGGCGTCAAGGCCGACGATGAGCTCTCGGACGACTGGCGCACTGGTGGTTACCCGTATCGCAACCTGATGTCGCGCAAGAACTACGAAAAGCAGAAATACCACCTTCAGGTAGAGCTGCTCAAGTTGCAGAAATGGGTCAAGGAAACCGGCCAGAAGGTGGTGATTCTGTTTGAGGGCCGCGATGCGGCCGGCAAGGGCGGCACCATCAAGCGCTTCATGGAGCACCTTAATCCACGCGGCGCACATGTTGTTGCACTGGAGAAGCCGTCGGACATCGAACGCGGTCAGTGGTATTTTCAGCGTTACATCCAGCACCTGCCGACGGACGGCGAGATCGTGCTGTTCGATCGCTCTTGGTACAACCGTGCGGGGGTCGAGCGGGTGATGGGTTTCTGCAACCCGGACGAGTACGCCGAGTTCATGCGCCAGACACCCGAATTCGAACGCAATCTGGCCCGCAGCGGCGTGCATCTGATCAAGTTCTGGTTTTCGGTGAGCCGTGAAGAACAACGCCGCCGGTTCAAGGAGCGCGAAGCGCATCCGCTCAAGCAGTGGAAGCTGAGCCCGATCGACCTTGCATCGCTCGACAA
>JAEUNS010000063.1 GCA_016790005.1 Zoogloeaceae bacterium | reverse complement strand
CCACCTGGAGAATGCCGCGACATCGGTCTTGTCGTCGATGTACCAGAGCTTCCGGGCCGCATCCCAGCGCGCGCCGAGCTTCTTCGCTTCGTCCTTTTCGGCGAAAGGCACCTTCAGGTTCATGCGCATGACGTGTTCGGGCAAAAGGTTTGGGGGTGCGCATTATAAGGGGTGCGGGCCGAGGCGACCGGGGTAAGCTTCGCGACCTGCGGTGATGTTTGCAGCCTTCGTGTCGGATTTGCGCTTGGGGGCGCGAATATGCCTGGTGCTGGCATTGAGTGGCAGGGTTATCGCCGGCAGTATCACTCAATCCTCCAGCCCCAGCGGCCCCCACTCTAGATAAGCGTCGCCCGGCCCGGGGTTGTCATTATCGCAGCGGCCGCCCAGGTGGCTCATCACGCCCCAGGCGGCGTTCAGCGCGGTCTGGACTGCGCCTTCCGCCCATGCGGGCGTCCAGCTGATGTCGTCGCCAGCGAGAAACACGCCGCGCTGTGATTGGGGCAGGCCCTGCTGCATGAAGTGGCCGTACATGCGGTGGTTGTAGCGGTAATGACCCGGCAGCGCACCCTTGAAGGCACCGAGGAAGTTGGGGTCGGACTCCCAGCTGACGGTGATCGGGTTGCCGCGGATATGTGCGGCGATGTCCACGTCCGGGTAGATCTTCTTCAGCGCGCCCAGCGCCAGTTCGGTGCGCTTCTCGGCGTCGAGCGGCAGCACCTTCAGCGCATCGCTCATCCAGGCGTAGCTCAGGCAGATCACCGCGGGCTGGTCGGGGCCGTTGTCGAAGAGATAGGTGCCGCGGGTGAGCCGGTCGGTGAGCGTCATCGACATCAGCTGCTCGCCAGTGTGCGGGTTGCGATCATTCCAGAACGGCCGGTCGACCATCACGAAGGTCTTTGCCGACTGCATGTAGCGGGTGCGGTCCAGCGCCATCCACAGCGGCTGGCTGAAGAGCGCCTCGTCGGTGTCGATCGCGGTGGTCAGCAGCCAGCTCTGGCAGGTGCACACTACCGCATCGAAGCAGCCCACATGGCCGTGGCTGTCGGTTACCGTCAGGCGGCCATCGGGATCGCGATACAGGCGCCGCGCCGCCGGGCGTGGCGCGCCGTCGTTGAGCGACTGCAGCGAGGTGCCGGTCGGCCAGTGTGCGATGGCGTTCGGCGCATGTTGCCAGAGGCGCCGCGGCAGCTGCTCGACCCCGCCGACGACGAGGTGCTGGTCGGTGTCGCAGCCGGTGAGGTTCACCCGCAGGATCTCGAGCATCGAATTGGGGAAATCCGAATCCCAGCCGCCGGTGCCGAAACCCACCTGCCCGAATACCTCGCGATGACGGAAGCTCAGCGTCTGGAAGGCGGACGAGCCGGTGATGAAGTCGTAGAAGGTGCGTTCGTCCCAGGCGCGCACGAGCGGGTTCCACAAGGCCTTCACCCGGGCCGCGTCGCGGTCGCGGATTGCCGCCTGGAGCTCGGAAAAGTGCGCGCCCTCCTCCAGCGCGGCATCGTAAGCCTGCGCCACCTCGTGGAACAGCGGCGGCAGGTCGGCCAGCGTCTCGGCATAGTGGCGCACGCCCTCGAGCTCGATCACGGTCGAGCCGGCCGCAGGGGTCAGCGGGTTGGGAAACGGCCGGGTCTGCAGCCCCATGCGCTCCAGATAGTGATGAAAGCCGCGCGACGACTGCGGAAAGCGCATGCCGCCCAGCTCGGCGACGACGGCCGGGTTGCCGGGGAAGGGCTCCGAGCGCAGCCTGCCGCCTAATCGCCCGGCCTCGTAGAATACCGGGCGCACGCCCATGCGCATCAACTCGTAGCCGCACACCAGCCCGGCGATGCCTGCGCCGATCACCGCCACCCGCGCACCGAGGGCGGACGGCGGCAGGCTGCCAAGGCCAGCAGGATGTTGCAGCCAGTCGTCGTAGGCGAAGGGAAAGTCCGGACCGAACATCGAAAGGGGTTGCTGGGTCATCACGGGACTCCGCGTCATCGCAGGTAGAGATCGGGGCGGCGGTCGGCAAGATAGGGCTGCGCCGCACGCACTTGCTCCAGCACATCTGTCCGAAGGTCGGCAAATATCAGCGCCGGTGCGGCTTCGCCGGCCTGTGCCAGCGTGCGCCCATCCGGCCCGCAGATGCTGGAGCGTCCGCAGTAGTGCAGGCCGCCCTCGGCGCCGCAGTAGTTGGCATAGGCGACGTACAGCCCGTTCTCCTCGGCACGCGCAGGCACCAGGGTGGTCGCGACGCTGGTGTAGGGATGCATGTTGGCGGTGGGCACCAGCAGCACGTCAGCATCCTGTAGCCGGTAGCTGCGCGCCAGTTCGGGAAACTCGATGTCGTAGCAGATCGCCAGCGCCAGCCTGAAGCCGTGTAGCACAACCGGCTTGGGGAGGGTGTCGCCGGCGCGGAAGCGGTCGCGGTCCAGGCTGCCGAAAAGATGGGTCTTGCGGTAATGCAGGCGCGGCACGCCTTCGGCGTCGATGAGCTGCGCCGCGTTGTAGAGCGCACCCTCCGCACCACGCTCGGGGTAGCCGATCACCAGCGCCAGCCGATGCTCGCGCGCTAGCGCGCAGGCGGCACGACACAGTGGCCCATCCGCTGGTTCGGCCAGGGTTGAGAGTTGCGGCAGCGGCCAGGCGTAGCCGGTGAGCCCCATCTCGGGCATCACCAGCAGGTCTGCCTGCTGTGCGCGAGCGTCGACGCAGGCCTCGCGCAGCAGCGCCAAGCCCTCGGCGCTCGTGCCGACTGGCCGCGTTTGCGCCACGGCCAATCGCAGGCAACCGGGCTGTGTTGTTGATGCTGACATTGGAAGCATGCTCATGCTCTCATTTACGCCGTGTCCCGCCAGACCTGGCCTATGTGCGATCTGAAGAGTTTTGAATGCCAACACTGCTACGGAAGTATTGGAAAATCAAGAGCGTCCAGTCGATGCCCGGTGCTTTCGCGTTCCTGAAGCGTCCTTTCCGAAATGGCGAACCCGGGCCCCGAGCGAAATCACTAGACTCGCTGCACCTGAGATGCGTGACGGAGCGAAGCGTCCGAGAGGCGCATCCGGGCACCGACAACAAGGAGGTAAGCGTGAAGATACTGGTCCCGGTCAAACGTGTGGTGGACTACAACGTGAAGGTCCGCGTCAAGGCGGACGGCAGCGGGGTAGACCTCGCCAACGTGAAGATGAGCATGAATCCCTTCGACGAGATCGCGATGGAAGAAGCGGTGCGGCTGAAGGAATCGGGCGTAGCGACCGAGGTTGTGGCGGTGAGCTGCGGCGTCACAGCCTGCCAGGAGACCCTGCGCGCGGCAATGGCGATTGGCGCCGACCGCGGCATTCTGGTCGAGACGGATGTGGAACTGCAGCCGCTGGCCGTGGCAAAGCTCTTGAAGGCCCTGTGCGAACAGGAAGGGCCGGCCCTGGTAATTTGCGGCAAGCAGGCGATCGACGACGATGCCAATCAGACCGGGCAGATGCTGGCCGCACTGCTGGGTTGGCCGCAGGCCACGTTCGCCTCGAAGCTAACGCTGGAAGGCGGAGGTGCCCAGATGAGCGCGAAAGTACTGCGCGAGATCGACGGTGGGATCGAAACCCTGGCGATCAGGCTGCCGGCGGTGGTCACCACCGACCTGCGCCTGAACGAACCGCGCTATGCCACCTTGCCCAACATCATGAAGGCCAAGAAGAAGCCGCTCGACACCGCCAAACCGGCTGATCTGGGCGTTGACGTCACTCCACGCCTGAACACGCTCAGGGTCACCGAGCCCGCGAAGCGCAGTGCTGGCGTGCGTGTGGCGGATGTCATGCAACTCATCGACAAACTCAAGAACGAAGCGAAGGTGATCTGATATGGCCATTCTCGTCATTGCCGAACACGACAACGCGAGCCTGAAGGCCGCCACTTTGAACACCGTCGCCGCCGCTGCCGCAATCGGTGGTGACATTCACATTCTTGTTGCCGGCGGGGGTTGTGCCGCGGTCGCAGAAGCCGCGGCCAGAATACCCGGTGTGGCCAAGGTGCTCATGTCCGACGCCCCGCACCTGGATGCACAAAGCGCCGAGAACATGGCCGAACTGGTCAGGAGTCTGGCCGCGGGCTACAGCCACATCCTTGCGCCGGCGAGCAGCGCGGGCAAGAACATGCTGCCGCGGGTCGCGGCCCAGCTCGACGTGGCGCAGATAAGCGACATCATCGCCGTTATCGACGCCGACACCTTCGTGCGCCCGATCTACGCCGGCAACGCGCTGGCCACGGTCAAGAGTGCCGATGCTGTCAAGGTTATCAGCGTGCGTACCACCGCCTTCGAAGCGGTCGTGGGCGAGGGCGGGGGTGCGGAAATCGAAGCCATCAGCGCGGGAGCCGACCTCGGCCTGTCGGCGCTGGTGAGCCGCGAGATCGTCAAAAGCGCGCGGCCCGAACTCGGTGTGGCAAAAATCATCGTCTCCGGCGGGCGTGGGGTGGGCAGCGGGGAGAATTACCATGCGCTGCTCGAGCCGCTCGCGGACAAGCTTGGCGCGGCGCTGGGCGCCAGCCGTGCAGCGGTCGATGCCGGCTATGTGCCCAATGACTACCAGGTTGGCCAGACGGGCAAGATCGTCGCACCGCAGCTTTACATTGCGGTGGGCATCTCGGGCGCGATTCAACACCTGGCCGGCATGAAGGACTCCAAGGTGATCGCCGCGATCAACAAGGACCCCGAGGCGCCGATCTTCCAGGTCGCCGACTATGGGCTGGTGGGCGATCTGTTCGCGCTGGTGCCGGAGCTGACCGCAGCGCTGGAATGATCGAGGGTTCCCGGTTTCGAGCCTCGCTCACGGGGCCGGCAGGCCGAACGGTCAAGTGGCGTTGAGGCTGGCCGCATGCCCGGGATGGCTCATGATGCTGTCGATCAGTGCCTGCGTGTAGCTGGGTAGGGCGTCGCCGCGACGAGCGAGCACATGGCGCTCGCGATGCGCCCAGTCCTCGGCGAGTGGCTTGATCAGGATGTTCATCGTCTTTTGGTGCCGAACGGCCGCGGATTCCGGCACGATGCCGACGCCAACGCCAGCCTCGACCATCCGGCAGACGGCTTCGAAGTTGCTCAATTGCACCCGGATGTGCAGGCGGCGGCGCGCGTTCTGCATCAGTTGATCGACAAAGCTCTGCAGCGTGCTTCCCTGGTGCAGGCCGATGTAGTCATGTCCGATGATGTCGTCGAAGCGCACCGTGGCGGTGGTGGCGAGTGGATGCTTGGGGGCGACGGCAAGCACCAGTCGGTCGGTGCTGAAGGTATGGATCTCCAGACCGTCCGACGTGATCGGACCGGACGTAATGCCCAGATCGGTCATGCCGTCCAGAACGCCGCGGATGATCTCGGCCGTCGGTCGCTCCTGAAGGTCGACATCGACTTTGGGGTGGGCTGCGAGGAAGGTCGCGAGAACCTCCGGCATGAACTCGGTGACGGCAGTGGTGTTTGCGAACACGCGGATACTGCCTTGCACGCCTTCGCCATAGCGTTGCAGCTCCGATTTCATATGTTCGATCTCGCTCAGTATCGTGCGGGCGTGCCTCAGCATGTTCTGGCCGGCAGGTGTCAGGGCTACGCCGCGCGGTGTGCGATAGAACAGGCGCACGCCAGCCTCGGACTCGAGATCCTTTACCCGGGCACTCACCGCGGGAAGTGAAAGATGATTTCGTTCCGCAGCGCGCGTCAGGCTCTTGCTTTCGGCGATGAGGCTGATAAGGCTCAGATCTCGCAGGTCGATGTGCATGCTCTCCGTCTCCTGTGTTCGTTCTTCTTGATGGGCCGTCCGGCCCTTCACGTGTTGCTCACCAGCGGGTGATCGTGAAGGGTTCAGCGCGCATTGCAAGGCGCTTAAGCATAGTTGAAGGCTCGGTACACGAATGGCGAATTGTCACTCGTTCGGCAAGGACGGAAGATGTTCTCAAGCCGCGGCAATTGAGACGCGACCGAGGAGACTTGAATGAAGAACAGCAGCGAGGCCCCCAGGGCCGACTTGAGCAACTGGCTCGGTCGCGAGGAACTGCGCGCCGACCGTATCGATGAGCGCATCGCACAGGCTTTGGCCGCGACGCTCGACGTCGATCCCGACTCGGTGAAGGCCGGGAGCGAATTGCCCCCCCTCTGGCACTGGGTGTATTTCACCCCGAAGACCCGACGCAGTGAAATTGGGCCGGATGGGCATCCGAAGCGCGGTGGCTTTCTGCCGCCGGTCGAATTGCCCAATCGCATGTGGGCGGGCGGTCGTCTGAGTTTCCGGCAACCGCTCCACGTCGGCGAGGCGGTGACCCGCGTATCACGCATCGTGCGCTGTGAGCGCAAGAGTGGGCGAAGCGGCGACCTGGTGTTCGTCACCGTCGAGCATACGATCTCCGGCGAGCGGAGCGTGGCCGTGGTCGAAGAGCACGACATCGTCTATCGCCAGCCAGCCCCCAAAGGAGGTCCGCTGGCAGGTGAGCGCATTGCGGCACAGGCCGAGTTCCGCCGCCACATTCATCCTGATCCGGTATTGCTCTTCCGGTATTCCGCACTGACCTTCAATGGCCATCGCATTCACTACGATCATCCTTATGCGACCCAGGAAGAGGCTTACCCGGGACTGGTCTTTCATGGCCCGCTGACGGCCACCCTGCTGCTTGACGCATTCCGTGAAGCGCATCCCGCCAGTCGAGTGAGGAAGTTCGCTTTCCGAGCGCTTGGTCCGCTTTTCGATACGACGGATTTCGAGGTCTGCGGACGCCTTGCCGGCCCTGACTGTGCCGAGCTCTGGACCGACTGTGGCGGGCGTCTGACGATGAAGGCTGAAGTCGCGTTCGACTGATCGCTAGCCCCTGATTCCCTGGGCCACCAGGCCCGAAAGACTTTTGTAAAGGCGCTTCCGTGGGGAAGCGTCAAGGGCAGCGCTTTGCCCGTTACAGCCAACACCAGAACCAACACCGACAAGGAGACCAGCATGACCATGCTCAACACCCCCGATGAACATCAGGAAATCCGCGACGCGGTTCGCAGCTTGTGTGGCGAATTTCCAGACGAATACTTTCGCAAGATCGACGAGCAACGGGCCTACCCGGAAGCGTTTGTCGACGCGCTGATCGGCGCCGGCTGGCTGTCTGCGATGATTCCCGAAGAATACGGTGGCTCAGGCCTGGGGCTGACTGAGGCGTCGGTGATCATGGAAGAGATCAATCGCTCGGGCGGCAACTCCGGGGCGGTGCATGGCCAGATGTACAACATGGGCACGCTGCTGCGCAGCGGCAGCAAGGCACAGAAGGACAAGTACCTTCCCGGTATCGCCGCAGGCCGGTTGCGCATCCAGTCGATGGCGGTCACCGAACCCACCACGGGTACCGACACCACCAAGATCAAGACCACTGCGGTAAAGAAGGATGGCCGCTACGTGGTGAACGGGCAAAAGGTCTGGATCTCGCGCGTGCAGCACTCCGACCTGATGATTCTCCTGGCTCGAACGACACCGCTCGCCGAGGTCAAGAAAAAGTCGGAGGGCATGTCGATCTTCATCGTCGAGCTTAAGGATGCGATCGACAAGGGCCTGACCGTGCGGCCGATTCCCAATCTGGTGAACCACGAGACCAACGAGCTTTTCTTCGACAACCTCGAGATTCCCGAGGAAAACCTGATCGGTGAGGAGGGCAAGGGCTTCAAGTACATCCTCGATGGCCTCAACGCAGAGCGCACCCTGATTGCTGCCGAGTGCATCGGAGATGGCTACTGGTTCATCGAGCGCGCCACCAAGTATGCCAATGAGCGGGTCGTGTTCGACCGTCCTATCGGCAAGAACCAGGGTGTGCAGTTCCCGATTGCCGATGCCTTCATCGAGATCGAGGCCGCCAACCTGATGCGCTTCAAGGCGTGCGAGCTCTTCGATGCCCATCAGCCCTGCGGCGCGCAGGCCAATATGGCCAAGTACCTTGCCGCCAAGGCGTCGTGGGAGGCGGCAAACGTGTGCATGCAGACCCACGGCGGCTTCGGCTTCGCCAACGAATATGACATCGAGCGCAAGTTCCGCGAAACCCGTCTGTACCAGGTCGCTCCGATCTCCACCAACCTGATCTACGCCTATGTCGCCGAGCACCTGCTCGGGCTGCCGCGTTCTTTCTGAGGGGATTGCCATGACCCACACCAAATCGGTACTTCCGCTTGAAGGCGTGACCGTCGTCTCGCTTGAACATGCGATCGCCGCGCCGCTCGCAACCCGCCATCTGGCCGACCTCGGGGCACGTGTCATCAAGGTCGAGCGCCCCGGGGTGGGCGACTTCGCCCGCGCCTACGACCACCGCGTCGACGGGCTTGCCTCGCACTTCGTGTGGGTGAACCGCTCGAAGGAAAGCCTCACCCTGGACCTGAAGCAACCCGAGGCGCAGGCGATCCTGATGCAGCTCCTGGCCGGGGCTGACGTACTGGTGCAGAACCTCGCACCCGGCGCGGCCGCCCGCTTGGGGTTGTCGTTCGAGGCGCTGGCGCCTAAGCACCCGAAACTGATCGTATGCGACATCTCCGGCTACGGCGAAGGCGGTCCCTACACCCACAAGAAGGCCTACGACCTTCTGATCCAGAGTGAATCGGGCTTTCTGTCGATCACCGGTACACCCGAAGAGCAGGTCAAGGCCGGCATCTCGATCGCCGACATCGCGGCCGGCATGTATGCCTACAGCAACATCCTCGGTGCGCTGATCGAGCGTGGCAGGACCGGGCACGGCCGGCGTATCGAGATTGCAATGATCGACGCGATGGTCGAGTGGATGAACTTTCCGCTGTACTACGCCTACAAGGGGCAGGAGCCACCGTCGCGCACCGGTGCGTCGCACGCGACGATCTATCCCTATGGGCCTTTCCTTGCCGGCGATGGCCGCACGGTGATGCTGGGCCTGCAGAACGAACGCGAGTGGGCCGTGTTCTGCGAAAAGGTGTTGAACGATGCGGCCCTCGCCACTGATGTGCGGTTCGCCAGCAACGCACTGCGAACGTCCAACCGTGATGCACTGAGGGCGCTGATCGAGCAGACCTTTGCGAGTGTGTCAGCCGACGAGGTCATTGCCCGTCTCGATGCGGCAGACATCGCCAATGCGCATGTCAGCACGATGAACGATATCTGGACGCATCCGCAGCTCGAAGCGCGCAAACGCTGGACCAGTGTTGATTCGCCGGCGGGCCCACTGCCGGTGCTGCAGCCGCCGGGCATGGGCGGCGACCATCCCGCGTACATGGGGCCGGTGCCCGCTTTGGGCGCTCATACCGACGCGATCCTCGCCGAACTGGGCTATGCCGATCGTGCCGCAGAACTGCGCGACAGGAAGGTGGTGTGATGGCGGCCAGACAACTGAATCTCGGTCGCGCACGCACCTTTCTGTTCGTCCCCGCGAGCCGTCCGGAACGTATCGCCAAGGCGGTGGCTACCGGCACCGACGTCGTCGTCGTAGATCTCGAAGATGCGGTGGCGCCTGCGGACAAACCCGCCGCGCGACAGGCGCTGCTGGAATGGCTGGCGGCCAACCCGGATGAGCGGGTCACCGTGCGGATCAATGCCGCGGCTACGGCCTGGCACGAGGACGACCTGGAGGCCTGTCGCCACCCTGGCGTCGCCGGGGTGATGCTGCCCAAGGCGGACAGTGCGGCGCAAGTCGAGCACGCCCACAGCGCCAGCGGCAAGCCGGTGCTATGCATCGTTGAGACCGGGCTGGGCATCGAAGCGGTGCTCCAGATCGCCCGCGCGCGGGGATGCGCCCGACTGGTCTTCGGCAAGCTGGACCTGGCCGTCGAGCTCGATCTGGTACCCGACGAGTCAGACCCCGAGGAACTCGTGTTCCTGCCCTGGCGGGCGCTGCTGGTGCTTGCCAGCCAGCGCGCCGGATTGCCCGCCCCGGTCGACGGGGTGTTTACGGTGATCGGCGACGGCGCGGCACTCGGCCGCTATGCCGCCCGTGCGCGTCGTCACGGTTTCAGCGGCCAGTTGCTGATTCACCCCAACCAGGTTGCCGGGGCCGCCGCTGCGTTCACGCCCTCGGCTCAGGACATCGCGTGGGCCCAGGCCGTCTGCCGTGCTGCCGAAGCTGCAGGTGGTGGAGCGGCCGTGCTCGATGGCCGCATGATCGATGCACCGGTCATTGCCCGGGCAGAGCGCATTCTCGCAGTGGCCGCAGCGTTCGGTCACTGATCGCACAAATTGCTGTTCCAGTCGTTCCACATAAACAGGAGGAGACCCTCATGATGAAGCATTCCCGTATCCGTCGTTCCCTGATCGCCTGCGCGCTGTCTCTCGTACTCGCACCGCTGAGCACGCCGTCGTTTGCAGCCGATCCGGTCGTGATCAAGTTCAGCCATGTGGTGGCGGACGATACCCCCAAGGGCAAGGGTGCGCTCAAGTTCAAGGAGCTGGCCGAGCAGTACACCAATGGTGCGGTCAAAGTCGAAGTTTATGCGAACAGCACGCTGTACAAGGACAAGGAGGAAATGGAGGCGCTGCAGTTGGGTGCCGTGCAGATGCTTGCCCCCTCCCTGTCAAAATTCGGACCACTCGGCGTTCGCGAGTTCGAGGTCTTCGATCTGCCCTACATTTTCAATGGCAATGAAGCGTTGAAGAAGGTGACGGAAGGCGTCGTGGGTGCGGAAATGCTTGCGAAACTCGGGCCGAAAGGTATCAAGGGGCTGGCTTACTGGGATAACGGTTTCAAGGTCATGAGTGCCAATGGCCCGATTCGCGTGCCCGATGACCTTCGCGGCAAGAAGATGCGGATCCAGTCATCCAAGGTGCTGGAGGAGCAGTTTCGCGAGATCAAGGCGCTGCCGCAAGTCATGGCCTTCTCTGAGGTCTATCAGTCGTTGCAGACTGGCGTCGTCGACGGCACGGAGAATACCGTCTCGAACTACTACACCCAGAAAGTGCACGAGGTACAGAAGCACATGACCCTGACCGACCACGGTTACATCGGGTACGCCGTGATCACCAACAAGAAGTTCTGGGATGGCCTGCCGGCCGATATCCGCACCCAACTCGACAAGGCGATGAAGGACACCACGGACTACGCCAACCGTATCGCCAAGGAAGAAAACGACAAAGCGCTGGAAGCGATACGGGCGTCTGGCAAGACCGAGGTCCACAGTCTGTCCGAGACCGAGAACAAGGCCTTCATCAAGGCGCTGCTGCCGGTGCACAAGCGGATGGAGTCGCGTGTCGGCGCAGCAACCATCAAGTCGATCTACGATGCCACCGGTTTCGATCCGGCGTCGTTCTGATTCCGTAGCGCCACGAGCCCGCCGGCACATGCTGACGGGCGAGGTCTATTTGCGAAACTGCACATGAACGTTTCCCTGGCTATCACGCTAGCCATCCAGGTGCTCGCCACCATGGCGGCACTGACCGTCCCGGTCCTGGCGCCCGCGGTCGCCCTGACCACGGGGATGCCGGCCAGCTTGGTGGGGGTGTTCATTGCCCTCGTCTATGCCGGAGCAATGGCCTCAAGTGAGGATAGACGACGGATCCGGGCGTTCGAAACCGGAGAGCGCTTGTACCTGACGGGGTATGCCACAATGCGCTGGATTGCTCCTCGTTCGTTCGGGCGTCCGATGCTTGGCGCTTGATTGAAGGCGGCGGTGATGACGACAGGAGGGCGTTCGAGTATGGAA
>JAEUNS010000445.1 GCA_016790005.1 Zoogloeaceae bacterium | reverse complement strand
TCCGCGCACCGACGCGCCAAGCGTGCGCGACGGCCCGCGCCGCTATCGCGCGAGCCCCCTGGGGCATGACGTGGCGCTATACAACCGGCCGCTCGCCGAAGACGACATCACCCACCTCGCCGAGCCGGACAACGTACCGCTACCGCTCTCGCTGCGCCGCTTGGCGCTGGATCTCGACCGGCACTACGGCTTTCGCGCCGATGCGAGTGCCGAGCTCGACAACCCGAATCCGGCAATCGTGCTCACGGTGAATGGCGTCGCGATCGAGCGCGACCAGATCGATGTGTGCACGCTCGTCGACGACGCCGGCGGTTGGGCGCACACCCCACCACCGAACGGTCGCTACACGATCGACCCGCTGCTGGGGCGGATTGCCCTGCCCAGCGATGCGCCCGATCCGGCCGAAGTACACCTGACCTGGCATGAAGGCTTCAGCGCCGACATTGGCGGTGGCGAATACGAGCGCAGCGCGTTCCTGCCCGCACCGCCAGCCGACACGGTGATCGTGCGCGTACCCGACGACCGCTCGACCATCGCCGCGGCGCTCGCAGACATTGCCGGCGACGGCGTTGTAGAGATCACCGACAACAGCCGCTACAGCGAAAGCCTGACGATTACGGTGGCCGCCGCCGGCAGCATCGAGATTCGTGCGTCGAACCATCGTCGCCCGATGCTGGACCTTGCCGGGCTGACGATCACCGGCGGGGCGGACAGCCGGTGCACGCTCAATGGCCTCTTGATCGCCGGCAGTGCGCTGGCGGTGCCGGACGGAGGCGGCAATGCACTGGCCCAACTCGTGCTGCGCGACTGCACGTTGGTGCCCGGCCTGGGCCTGAATACCGTCGGTACACCGGCGCAGCCGGACGAACCCGGCCTGCTGCTGGCGCTGGCAGGGCTCGAAACGCAGGCAGAACGGTGCATCCTGGGCGCAATCCGCAGCGACGAGCGCAGCCGGGTCGCGTTGGTCGACAGCGTCATTGACGCCACGGCACGCGACCGTGTCGCCTTTGCGGCAATGGATGCGCTCGCCCCCGGCGCGGCCCTGTCGCTGGAGGGTTGCAGCGTGATCGGCAAGCTCCACATGGCCGAGGTCGGCACGATCTCGAACAGCATCCTGTTCGCTGCACTCGCGCAGGCCGACACCTGGGCGGTGCCGGTGCGCGCCGCCCGCAAGCAGGTGGGCTGTGTGCGCTTTTCATGGCTGCCGTTCGACGCCATCGTGCCGGCCCGCCACCGCTGCCAGCCGGATTCCGCGAGCAGCGCCGGGCGCATCGCCCCGCGCTTCGTTTCGCTGCGCTACGGCACGCCCGCCTACCTGCAACTGAACACCAGCACGCCTGCCGAGATACTGCGCGGGGCCGACGACGAGGGCGAAATGGGCGTGTTCCACCATCTATACGCGGCGCATCGCACCGCCAACCTGCGCATCCGCCTCGCCGAATACCTGCGGGTGGGGCTGCGCGCAGGCATCATCCACGAGTCATGAGGGAGTCCACACCATGAGTTTCGATCTGAGCCGCATCCGCTTCGACGCACGCCAGGATTTTCTTGGCGTCGTCATGCAGCAGGGCCGGGTCCAGCTGGACGCCGACTGGAACGAATGGGTCGCCCAGCTCGCACGGCGCCTGCAGGCGGGCACCTTGGACACCTTCTCCGGCAGCGTGGTGCCGCGCACCACACCCGAGGGTTTCCGCATTCTGGCGAATGCCGGCGCACTCAGCATCGGCGTCGGGCGCATCTACGTCGACGGTCTGCTGGCCGAGAACCATGGCGCCACCCCGGACGTGTGGGACACACGGCTTGCTGAAACTACCGGGACCACCCCGCTCGACTACACCATGCAGCCCTACTACCCCGACCCGCCGGCGCTGCCGCAGGCCGGTCGGCACCTCGTCTATGTCGACGTCTGGCAGCGCGACATCACCGCGCTGCAGCAACCCGGCTTGATCGAGCAGGCCGTGGGCGTGGATACCACCGGCCGGCTGCAGACCGTGTGGCAGGTGAAACTGCTGGCAGAAGTCGGCAATGCGACCTGCTCGAGCGACGACGAAGACGTGCCGGGCTGGACGGCGCTCACCGCCCCCTCGGCCGGACGGCTGACGACAGCAACCGGCGTGCCGGACTTCGAGCCCAACCCCTGCGAGGTTGCCCCCGCAGCCGGCTATCGCGGGCTGGAGAACCAGCTGTACCGGGTGGAGGTGCACACCGGCGGCGGCCTCGGCACGGCCAGCTTCAAGTGGTCGCGCGACAACGCCACCGTGGCGGCGCGCGTGACCCACATCAACCCGGCGCGCGACCGCATTACCGTGGACAGCATCGGTCGCGACGACATCCTGCGCTTCAACGACGGCGACTGGGTCGAGGTCACCGACGATTGGCGGGAGCTGAAGAACCTGCCGGGTGAGCTGCACCGCATCCGCCTGGCCGGCGGTGTGGACGAAACCGCCCGCACGCTCGAGTTCGAAAGCGCCCTCCCGGCCGGCCTGTTCCCGACCAACGCCCAGCAGGCAACCGATGCGGGGCGCAACACCCGCGTACGCCGTTGGGACCAGGGCGGCCCGGTGCGGCGTGAGGACGGCACCGAGATCCAGAACCTCGACTCGAGCGGCGCCGGCGGCATCCTGATTCCGGCGACCGGCACGCGGGTGTTTCTTGAGCACGGCATCCTCGTGGACTTCAGCCTGACGCCCGCCGGCGGCCACTTCCACAGCGGCGACTACTGGGTGTTCGCCGCACGCAGCAACGATGCCAGCATCGAGTTGCTCGACCAGACACCGCCGCGCGGCATTCATCATCACTACGCGCGGTTGGCGATGGTGAGCTTTCCCGACGTCGAAAACGACTGCCGAACACTGTGGCCGCCCGAAAGCGCTGCCGGGGGATGCGACTGCAGCGTGTGTGTCACGGCCGAAGGCCACAATAGCGGCACCGCCACCCTGCAGCAGGCGATAGACCGGGTTAAGGACGGCGGCGGCACCATCTGCCTGGGCATTGGCCGCTACGACATCGGCGCGCCGCTTGACATCATCGATGCCAGATCGCTGCGCATTCGCGGCCAGGGCTGGGCGACCTTGCTGGTCGGGCGCGAACCGGGCTGCGTGGTGCGGATTGCCGACGCGACCGGGGTAGCGCTGGAGAACCTGAGCGTGATCGGCTCGGCTGACCGGTCGGGCACCACCGCGATCATCGAGGCCACCAACACCATCGACCTGCGTGCAGAGCACATCAATGTGCTCGGCCTAGCGCCCGGCGACGGCCGCAGCGTGGCGATCGGGTTGGCCGGCAACCTGCTCGGCGCCCGCATCCACTACTGCGCACTGGTCGCACACCAGGGCGTCGCCCGCGTTGCTGCGCGCGACCGCGAACATCTGTTGAGCGCCGAACTCACGCTCGACGACAATCTGTTTTTCTGCAGCCAGCGTGCGCTCAGCTTCGACGGAATCTGCCTGCATTTCGGCAATACCCGCATCAGTGGCAACCTGATGCTCAATGGCGATCAGCACGCCATCGTCGTCACCGGCGCGGTGCTGGGCGGCTCGTCGCTGAAGATTGCCGACAACGTGATCTACACCACCGGCGGCGGCATTCTGGCCGGTGTGGCCGGACTCGCTATCGAAGGCAACGAGATCAGCGGTCTGGACGGTCAAACTGACGAACGTCCCGACGGTGATCGCGGCGCTGATGGCATCGTGATCACCGATGGGCTGTTCCCGAGCGCGATCGACAATGTCCGCATCGTCGCCAACCGCCTGCGCCTGCTGCGCGGCAACGCGATCACGCTGTCGCGGCCGCTGGTGTCGGCACGAATCGCCGAGAACCGCATCCGCGCGATCGGTCTGGGCGCGATCGTGATGGACAGGGATGCTTCGGCCGAATCGCTCGTGATCTTCGCAAACAACTGCCGCGGGCTGGGGCTCGCCACCAGCAACGACAAGTCGCCATTCGCCGCGGTGCAATTGATCCGTGTTGAACGCTGCGACGTCAGCGACAACACCATCGCCGACGTGGCGTTGGAGGGCGTCGCGGCCGCGGCGATCGACGGGCTGTTCGCCGCAGCAATCGGGCAGTTGCGCATCCACGCCAACCGAATCCATGCGATCGGTCCCGAGCGCAGCGGCGGCGAGTTGAGCGCGGTGCATGTGCTGCCGCCCTGCGACCGGATCGTGATCGCCGGCAATCATCTCGACCGCGTAGGCGACGCCGATCGCAAAGTGGCCGCGGCGCAGTGGCGCGCGATCCGCATCGCCCCGGGGGCGACCGGTGATGCAAGGCGCACCGCGCCGGCACACTATTTCAGCAACGGTGAAGCGGTCTTCCTGCTGACCATGAGCGCAATCGATGTCAGGGTGGCTCGATCCGGCGACGCAGCAATCCAGGACAACCAGCTGCGCGCGGTCGAAACACTGGTGCCCTTGAACCTGTGCGCCGGCGTCGAGCACTGCCTGTTTTCCGGCAACCACTGCGAAAGCAGCACCTCGCGCAGCGAAAGAGCGCAACTGGGCGAGATCAACGCCCGATCCATCAATGCCAGCAACAATCGCCTGATCGGCCGCGGCGACAATTCAACCCTGTTTCTGCGACCAGGCCGCAAGCTCGCGATCGTCATCGGCAATACCAGCACCGGCAAAATCGAGGTGGATGGCGCACCGCTACCCAACGATGTGTTGCTGACCAACCTGATCGGTGTCTAAACGGTCATGGAAATCGACCACCCCGAGGAATGAACGCCGCCATGACCGTTGCCCTCACCCCCAACCCCTCTCCCGCACGCGGGCGAGGGGAGCGCAGTGAATCGCCACGGCGATTTTCACGTTGAAGCAGGAGTCACACCATGACCTTCATTACCCTTCGCGGCGAAAAGAATCTCGGCGAGATCGTCGACAGACTGTTCGTCCGCCTCACACCGCAACAGCGCCAAAAGGTCGAAGCCGCGCTGCTGCGGAACAACCCCCGCCTTGGCAAGCCGGGACGAATGCCGGAAGGCGTGATCATCGACATCCCCGACCTGCCCGAGTTACGCGCCAAGGCAAGTTCGGACGCAGACAACCCCGACCGCCGTCTGGCCGGGATGGTGCGCGACGCGGTGGTCGAAACGGGCAAGGCGCTTGAGGAGAGCCTGAATACAGGAATCGAACAGGCCAAACTCCAGCGCCGAAACCTCGATCGTCTGCGCAAGGATGCAGACACCGGCAACGCGCCCGACCTCCTGCGCACCGCCACCGAAGTCGATAAGCACATCGAAACCCGGGCAAAGATACTGGCAGAACGCCAGGACAGCCTTGCACGGGCACTCGGCCTGATCCTGGCTGACCTGAAGACCTGAAGTGCGGCTGGGGGTGCGCCTGCATTTGGATCGCGGCAACGGCAATGCATTCTTCAGCTTTACGGCGCAAGATGACCACGTTACAGACCCACGACGAGTTCGACCACCTTCACACCCGGCCCAACAAGCCCTCTCAAACCAGGAGTCACAAAATGTCGGAACCGGTCATCGCACAAAAATCCCCTTACCCCGTCGAAGTCGAAGCAGGCAAGACCTACTGGTGGTGTGCTTGCGGCAAAAGCGCAAAACAGCCCTTCTGCGATGGCAGCCACAAGGGAAGCGCGTTCAATCCCAGGGAGTACAAGGCAACCGAGAACGGCACCGTATACTTTTGCGGGTGCAAGCACAGCGCAAACGCCCCCCTATGTGACGGCACCCACCGGACCTTGTAAGTGCCAGAAACCCGCCGCCTGCTGGCGCCCCCCGCGCGAAACGCAGCCGGCAGGCACCCAGCAAGCCTCGCGGACTTGAGCACTCAGCGCTTCCGAAGCGGCTCTACCAAGCCCCGCAAATCGTTATGGTCGAGCTCGTGCATCAGCGCAAGCAGTTGCCCAATCTGACCTGGCGGAAAGCCCTGTCTGGCAAACCACGCCAGGTAGTGGCCGGGCAGGTCGGCGATGAGGCGACCCTTGAACTTGCCGAACGGCATTTCGCGGGTGACGAGCAGTTCGAGCAGCTCAGGGCTCATTCGATCCAGTCCAAA
>JAEUNS010000442.1 GCA_016790005.1 Zoogloeaceae bacterium | reverse complement strand
CAAACGCGCAGGCGCGGCAGTTCGACCGTCATCGATATTCCCGGCGGCCTGCCGACCACATTGTTCGACAAACTGCGCGCCTGGCGTGCAAGCACCGCACGTGAGCGCAATGTGCCGGCGTATGTGATCTTCCATGACGCCACCCTGCGCGAGATCACCCTCGCCCGCCCGACGACGCTGGCCGAGCTCGGTGGCATCAGCGGCATCGGCGACCGCAAGCTCGATGCATACGGTGCCGAGATTCTGAAGGTGGTGGCGGAGACGGTGTAACGCTCATCGACCCAACAAGCGTTTTGCCAGCAGCGTCAGGTAATCCTGCCGATGCCCGGCGATGAGATAGACAACGGTGTCCTCCCCGAACCGTCGATAGAGCAACTTGTGGTGTGAGGTATAGACATTCCGGTAGTCGACGATGCCAACCGATGCCAGCTCCTGGACAAGCGTTCCGTTGAAAATGCCCGCATCAACATTCTCCAGCTTGTCGAAAATCTCATCCTCGGCTTTCAGCCATGCGGCTTCGCCCCACTTGTCGAGCATGTATTCCTGAAGCGACAGCAAGTCCGCCTGGGCATCGGGAAGAATGATGACTGCCATTACTTGCGGCTCTGCCGGGCAGCCAGCAGTTGCGCCCGTGATTCCGCAGTGGAAATGCCTTTACCTTGAATGCGGTCCTGCTCGCCCAAGGCAATGATTTTCAAAACCGCGATGAGGGCTTCCTTTTCCTGAAACTGCTTGACGCCCTCGATCACCATGCTGGCCTCGCCATTTTGGGTAATCACAAACGGATTGCCGTTCATTTGCAGATCCTCGGAAATCTGCGCTGCGTGGCTCTTGAGGTACGAAATGGACTTGATGTTGGCGATGGACTGCATGTTGCCTCCCCACGCATAAATGGACTGAATTTAGGTCCGAATACAGTTTAAGTCAACGATCGGCATACTCACGCTGTAGGGAACAAATAAACTGTCCGGACTTGTAGCAAGTGATCTGTCCGGTCTCATTGTTCACCAAGGAGGTGTGCGATCTTGCCCTGAGGGGAAGCAAGAGACGGGGCGCTTCATCGAGTCGTTTCGCGACCTGACATCAGGCGCCCCAAACTCGAGTCTCAGCGCCCGAAACGCTCTTCGGCGATCGCGTCGGCCACTTCGCCGGTCGGACGCTCTTCCTTGCGGGCGCGCTCGAAGATCTCCAGCAGGTTGTCGTAGATGCCTTCGACATGGGCGATCAGCGCGGCGCGTTCAAAACCGATACGCTCGTGATAGACGTCGATGATGCCGCCGGCGTTGATCACATAGTCGGGCGCATACAGGATGCCGCGCTTCATCAGTTCGACCCCATGACGCGGCTCGGCAAGCTGGTTGTTCGATGCGCCGGCAACGATGCGGGCCTTCAGTTGCGGAATGGTCTGGTCGTTGAGCACTGCACCCAGCGCGCAGGGCGCGAACACGTCGACATCGAGGCCGAAGATTTCTTCCGGCGCGACCACGGTGGCACCCAGTTCGACTTCGGCGCGCGCGAGCGATTCCTTGTGGATATCGGTCACCCACAGCTTGGCACCGGCTGCATGCAGCTGCTGCGCGAGGTCGAAGCCGACGTTGCCGACCCCCTGAACGGCAATCTTCAGCCCTTCGAGCGAGTCGCGGCCGAGCTTCTCGCGCACCGCGGCCTTGATGCCGATGAAGGTGCCGAACGCGGTCGCCGGCGAGGGGTCGCCGCTGCGGGTGCCGTCTTCGGTGGGCTTGTCATGGATACCGGCCACATGCTGGGTGAACTGGGTCATGTACTTCATGTCGGCCACGCTGGTGCCCGAATCTTCAGCGGCGATGTAGCGACCGTTCAGGTTTTCGAGCGCACGCGCAAAGGCGGCCAGCAGCTCGGGGGTCTTCTGGGTACGCGGGTTGCCGATGATCACCGACTTGCCGCCGCCCAGCTTGAGATTGGCCATCGCCGACTTGTAGGTCATGCCGCGAGACAGGCGCAGCACATCGCGCACGGCCTCTTCTTCGTTGGCATACGGCCACATGCGGCAGCCACCCAGGGCCGGGCCGAGGTTGGAGTTATGCACGGCGATGATGGCCTTGAGGCCACTCTTGTCGTCGCTGCAGAAGACCACTTGTTCGTGGTCGGCGAAATCGCTCAATGAAAATACAGCCATGTTTGTCTCCTTCACGGTTTTAATTGGGTGCGACGTATCGCACCCGGTTTAAGGCTTGATGCCTGAAGTTCAAATGATGAATTGCGGGCAGCCGCGACCGCACCGGCTCGTCGTTGGTGGCGACGAAGCGGATGATCGCGGGCGGACACGGCCGCCCCGGGTTCAAGGATGCTTGGGTGCCTGCGGGCTCGATCAGCCGGCCAGCACCGCGATGGTGACGCGCGGCTTGCCGCCGACCATGTCGACCGCCGGCTTGCCACTGCGGAAGGCCGCTAGCAGTGCAGTCTGGCGGCTGCGTGCATGCTCCACATGACGCTCGCGCACATGTCCGAAGCCACGGATCTGCTCCGGCAG
>JAEUNS010000331.1 GCA_016790005.1 Zoogloeaceae bacterium | reverse complement strand
GAGCATCTCTGCGTTATTCATTGCCCTGCCGCATTTCGATTGATCCAAGACGCAGGTAGCTGCGGCCTCAGCAGCCGCAGTGGCTGCGCTTGCGCGCGCAAGTGAATTCATTTGTTGCGTTTCTTGGCCGCCGATGCAGCTTTGCTGCACAATGGACGCCTCTTCCAACCGTGATGTCGCATGCGTTACGAATTTCTCGTCGGTTTGCGCTACACCCGCTCGCGCAAGCGTGCTCAGGGCCGTAATCAGTTCATATCCTTCATCTCGCTGGTGTCGATGCTGGGGACGGCGCTCGGGGTCGCGGCGCTGATCGTGGTGTTGTCGGTGATGAACGGTTTTCAGGAGGAGCTGCGCACCCGAATTCTGGGCGTAGCCTCGCACATCCAGATCAGCGGCTATGAAGGCGCGATGAGCGCGTGGCAGCAGGTGTCGGAGCAGGCGATGCGCCATCCCGAGGTGCGAGCCAGTGCCCCGTATGTGCAGGAGCAGGGGCTTCTATCGTTCGGCGAACAGGTGCGCGGTAGCCTGATTCGGGGGGTGTTGCCAGCCGAAGAAGAGCGGGTCGCCGATTTTGCTAAGTATATGAAGGTGGGCACGCTTGAGGCGCTCCAGGCCGGACGATTCGGAATCATCCTCGGGCGTGACCTCGCTCAGGCCCTGCGGGTAACGACCGGTGACAAGGTCACCCTGATTGCCCCGCAGGGGCTGGTTACGCCTGCGGCAGTTCTGCCTCGGGTGAAGCAGTTCGAGATCCTCGGAATCTTCGAGGCCGGAATGTATGAGTATGACTCCGGTCTGGCACTGGTGCACATGCATGATGCACAGGTCCTTTACCGCATGGGTGATGCGGTGACCGGGGTGCGGCTCAAGGTAGACGACTTGTTCAGTGCCCCCAGGGTGGCGCGCGAGCTTGCAGGCGTGATCGAAGTGGCAGCGTATGTGAATGACTGGACCCGCAGCCATGCCAATTTCTTTCGTGCCGTTCAACTCGAGAAGACCATGATGACGGTGATCCTGTTTCTGATCGTGGCTGTCGCGGCATTCAATATCGTGTCAACGCTGGTGATGGCGGTGCAGGAAAAGCTCTCCGACATCGCTATCCTGCGCACGCTTGGCGCAAGTCCGATGTCGGTGATGGCTATTTTCATGCTACAGGGGGCGATCATCGGTATCGTTGGCCTGGCCGCCGGCGTGGCCGGTGGCTTGCTTCTTGCACACAATCTCGACGTGGTGATCCCGGCGCTCGAGGCGCTGACCGGCGCGACGCTGTGGAACAAGGAGATCTACTACATCAGTGAGCTCCCGTCTAAGGTGCTCGCGAGTGACGTCATCACAATCGTGTCCTTGTCTTTCTTCCTGACCCTGGTCGCGACGGTTTATCCGAGTTGGCGTGCGTCGCGGGTCAATCCGGCCGAGGCCTTGCGTTATGAGTGATACGGCCGATACGGAAGTGCTGGCATGCGTGGCCCTGGGCAAGACCTTCCGCGAAGGCGCCGATGCGCTCACTGTGCTGAGTGATGTGAACCTCGCCGTGAGACAGGGTGAGGGGATCGCCATTGTAGGTTCGTCCGGTTCTGGCAAGAGTACGCTCCTGCACTTGCTCGGTGGGCTGGATGTGCCTTCCACTGGCACGGTGTCCTTGTTAGGGCGCGATTTTTCGACCATGTCGGACGCCGAACGTGGCCGTCAGCGCAACGGTACCCTCGGTTTCGTTTATCAGTTTCATCATCTGCTGGGTGAGTTTACGGCGCTCGAGAATGTCGCGATGCCGCTCTACGTCCGGCGAATGAGTACGGACGAGGCCAACGAGCAGGCCGCAAGCATGCTGAAGGCGGTGGGTCTAGGCCATCGCCTCGACCACACGCCAGGTGAGTTGTCGGGCGGTGAGCGGCAGCGCGCTGCGATCGCCCGTGCGCTGGTGACCCGCCCGGCCTGTGTGTTGGCGGATGAGCCTACTGGCAACCTCGATCGGCGCACCGCCGATGGGGTCTTCGACCTGATGCTGGGTCTCAATCAGGGCATGCGCACCAGCTTTATCATCGTCACGCATGACGAGTCGCTGGCACGACGGGCGCAGCGTCAGCTGCGCCTGGAAGACGGTCAGCTGAGATCCTGATTGCGCGCCGCGCGTGCCTCGCCGCGCTGGCGCCAACTGCGCAGGAGCCACACGCGCCATGCGGTGCGAACGGCCGCATAGCCGATGAGGGCAAGCACGCTGCCCAGAATGACCAGACCCACGGCGAGTGGCTGACCCAACTCCAGCATCCAGCGGCCCATCGCGGAGAACCATTCGAACAGGCTCATCGTATTCCAGTCGGGGGGCGTAATGAAAACCGGCGCGGCACCGCCCAGTGCGAGCCCGCCGATCTCGTAGCCAAGCAGATAGAGCGGAACGATCGTCAGAGGGTTGGTGTAAAGCGTGGTCACCAGTGCGAGCGGCAGATTGACGCGCAGAACGATGCAGGCGAGCGCAGCACTGGGCATCTGCAATGGACCAGGAACCAGACCGCAGAACAGCCCGACGGCGACGGCACCAGCAGCGGAGTGGCGGTTGAGATGCCAAAGGCGCGGATGCAGCAG
>JAEUNS010000313.1 GCA_016790005.1 Zoogloeaceae bacterium | reverse complement strand
GGGCTTGCGATCTCGGGCGTTTCATTGAGCCTCGAGACCCTGCGCAATCGCGACACCGATCTCGCCAGCGAACGGGTGCGCTGGGTGCTCGAAGCTGCGGCCGAGCGCGCCCGCATACGCGGCCAGGCGATCGCGTTCGAGACCCTCGCCGACGGCTACCGCTTCAGCATTCGCGATGTCGATGGCCGCTGGATCGCGTTCGACGAAGCCCCGCTGTTCGTAGAACGCGTCCTGCCCGAAAGCCTGCGCTGGACGTCGCTGAAGGTCGAAGGTGTCGAGGCCGACCGCATCGTGTTTGCATCGCGCGCCCCCCGGTTCGAACTGCGCATGCACAGCGGCGATGCAGGCATTCGCCTGAATGGTCGCCCAACCGGCGCGGTCAGCCTGGAACGCCTGGCCTCACCCGCATGACCCGCCACGCCCACCTGACCCGTGGCTTCACCCTGCTCGAGTGCCTGGTCGCGCTGGCGATCCTCGCCGTCGCGCTGAGTTCGGCGCTACGCGCGGTCGGCAGCACGGCACAATCGACCCACATGCTGCGCGATCACACCCTCGCCAGCTGGGTGGCGCAAAACCGCCTTGCAGAGCTTCGCGCGACCAGCGCCTTTCCGCCCATCGGCCGCAACGAGGGCCAGGCCGCCCAGGCCGGGCAGCGTTTCACATGGCGCGAAATCATCGAGCGCACCCCCAACCCGCTGTTCCGCAAGGTCGAGGTCCAGGTGTTCGACGCCCTCGACGACCGCCCGCTGGCGAGCGCGTCGGGCTTCGTAGTGAGGCCCCTGCGATGATGCGGCATCGCGGGCGCAAACGTGCGGGCGGCCTGACCCTGATCGAGGTCATGGTCGCGCTCGCGGTGTTCGCGGTACTCGGCACGCTCACCTATCGCGGCACCGCCCAGCTGATTCTGGCGCGAACCCAGATCGAGCACGAACTCGAGCGCTGGCGCGAAATCGACCGTGCGCTGCAGATCGTCGAGACCGAACTCATGCAGATCGTCGCCCCCGCGATCACCCCTGGTAGCACGCGCACGCCGTCCTTGCAGGTACAGCAGTCGGAGCTTTCCAGCGAGCTTCAGATACTCAGCCTTTCTCAAGCGGCAGGCGTCGAGCGGGTCAGCTTCGAATTTCGCGATGACAGCCTGGCGTGGGTGCGTCGGCCGGAAGCACAAGCGGCGGCCACCCCCGAGCGCGACATCCTGCTCGCGCGCGTCGACGCGGTACGCTGGCGCTTCCTGACCCCTGCCGGCTGGAATGATCGCTGGCCGGCGCCTGGCGGCACGACCAGCCCCGGCACCACAACGGGCAGCGCCAACAGTCTGCCGGCCGCAATCGAGATCGTGCTGGACCTGCCCGACATCGGCCGGATCACCCGCCTCCATGCCCTGCGTTGAAGCCACTCGCCAGCGCGGCGCAGCCGTCATCCTGGCTCTGATCACGGTGATGCTGGCGGCGACGATCGCCGCGGCCACAATCGGTAGCCTGGGCCGCTCGATCGACAGCAGCACCGGCCTGCAGGACCAGTCACAGGCCCGCATGCTCGCTCGCGGTGCAGCCGACTGGGCACGCAATGTGCTTGCCGACGACGGCATGCGCACCACGGTCGACCACCTGGGCGAGCCCTGGGCCGTGAAGGTACCCCCGACCCCGGTAGGCGATGCCGAAGTGGCGGGCGAGATCCAGGACTGGTCGGGCCGCTTCAATCTGAACAACCTCGCCCCCGAGGGCAAACCCGACCTGATCGTTGCCGCTCAGTTCGCACGTCTGCTTGAAGCATTGGGCATCGAGAACGCGCGTGCCACGACGCTCTCCGATGCGCTGCTGGGCTGGATCTCGGGCAACACCGACCCCGCTTCAGGCAGCGGACAATCGCGCGCACGGGTCGCGGCCGGCCTTCAGGCGCCGCTCGGCCCACTCGCCGACCTTGGCGAACTACGACTTCTCGACGGCATGGACGACGCGCTGCTGCAGCGCCTGGGCGAGGTTGCGGTGGCGCTGCCGAGTCCGAGCAAGGTCAACGTCAACATGGCCTCCGCCGAAGTGATTTTTGCGTTAACGTCCGACCTCGACATGAACGCCGCACGCGTCCTGGTGGCCGAGCGCGAGCGCGCCTGGTTTCGCGATATTGCGGACTTCAGCGCGCGCCTGCCCTACCGCGCAAGCGCTTCGGCGCCGGGCGGGCTTGATGTGCGCAGTCGCCATTTTCTGGTAACCGGACGCGCACGCTACGGCGTCGCAGTCGTCAGCATGGAGGTGCTGCTCGATCGCAAGGAAACCTGGCCCGAAATCCTCTGGCAAAGAATCCCATGAGCCAAAACCTGATTGTTTACATTGATGAAACCTGGCCGGAAGTCCCCTCAGCGCCCTGGATCCTGCTCGACGACCGTGACCGCCAGATCGAGGCCGGGCAATCCGAGCCACGCCACTGGCCGCCCGGCGCCGAATGCGAAGTCGTGTTGTCGGGCACCCAGTGCGCCTGGCTCGAGACCCGCCTGCCCACTGCCGGCCGCGCCGAGCAGGCGCGGCTGCTGCGCTATGCGCTCGAAGACCAGCTCATTCGCGATGTCGACGAGCAACACCTTACGGTGACCCGGCGCACACCCGGAGACGACGGCGTCAATACCTCCGTTCTGGTGATGAGTCGCCAACGCCTGCGCCACTTGCTCGCCCAGCTCGAACAAATCGGACGCAAGCCCTCGCGCATCACCACCGAGATGCAGGCGGCGAGCGCGCAGCCGGACGGCTGGACCGTCACGATCGGCCCCACCGCCACCTGGGTATTGCACACCGGCACTGGACCGGCACTGGCGATCGACGCCCCTTCGGCAAGCACCTTGATCGCGCACCTGGCCGCAAGCGCCCAGGCGGAAGACCGTGCCCCCGCATCGATCGAGCTGCGGTCCGCACTCGAGCAGATGATGCCCGACTTCGACCAACTGGCGACTCTGACCGGCCAGACGGTATTCGCCGGCCCCGCCTATGC
>JAEUNS010000311.1 GCA_016790005.1 Zoogloeaceae bacterium | reverse complement strand
TCGCGCGGCGTGGGCAGTTGATCGCCCGTGCCTTCTGCGCCCGCGGTCTCACCGATCTCGTCGCGGATGATGTCGTTGCACAGTTCGATGCACTCGTCACAGATGAACACCGACGGACCGGCAATCAGCTTCCTGACTTCATGCTGGCTTTTTCCGCAAAATGAGCAGTAAAGGAGCTTTTCGTTGCCCGACTTTTTTTCCGCCATGTTTATCTCTCTCGTGTCAGGATTCGGCGCGACTCGTCAGCACCTTGTCGACCAGACCATACTCAACGGCTTCGACTGCGCCCATGAAATTGTCCCTGTCGGTGTCTTTTTCGATTCGCTCGATGGGTTGCCCTGTGTGCTTTGACAACATCTCGTTCAGGCGAGCGCGGATGCTGAGGATCTCGCGGGCATGGATTTCGATGTCCGAGGCCTGGCCCTGGAAGCCCCCCAGCGGCTGATGAATCATCACGCGCGAATTGGGCAGGCAGAATCGCTTGCCCTTCTCGCCAGCGGCCAACAGAAACGCACCCATGCTCGCTGCCTGCCCGATGCACAGGGTGCTCACATTGGGCTTGATGAACTGCATGGTGTCATAGATCGCCATGCCTGCAGTCACCGAACCACCCGGCGAGTTGATGTAGAAATGAACATCCTTGTCGGGATTCTCCGACTCGAGAAACAACAACTGCGCGACGATCAGGTTGGCGGTCACGTCATTGACGGGACCCACCAGAAACACCACCCGCTCTTTCAGAAGTCGCGAGTAGATGTCGTAGGCGCGCTCTCCGCGACCACTCTGCTCAACCACCATCGGAACCAGGCCGAGGCCGACCGGGTTCCAGTTGCTGCTGCTATCCGCGCCTGCGGTGACTGCGTTGTTCATCGAGTTGCCTTTCTCAAGCCCCGGCAGAATTGCCCATGAGTTCATCAAAGGAGACGTCCTTGTCGGTCGCTTCAACCTGGGACACCACCCACTCCACCACATTGTCTTCGATCACGACGGCTTCAGCCTGAGCGAGGCGCTCTGGCTGAGAATAGTACCAGCGCACGAGTTCGGAGGGATCCTCGTAGCTCTGAGCCATTTCTTCGACAAGGGTTCGAATCTGTTCCGGCTTGGCGAACAATTCCTTGCTCTTGACCACTTCGGCCATGATCAGGCCCAGCTTCACCCGGCGTTGGGCCTGGTCGGCAAACCAGGCCGCCTCGACCGGGATATCCTTGGCATTCATGCCACGCATCTCGAGATCACGCTTGGCGTTCTCGGCCAGTTGCAACGATTCTTTTTCGACCAGCGCCTTCGGCACCTCGATCGGGTTGACGGTGAGCAATGCCTCCATCACCTGCTCCTTGATCTTGGCCTGAATACGACGCTTCACCTCGCGCTCGAGATTGGCCTTGACCTCTTCGCGGAGTTTGGTCACATCGCCATCCTCAACCCCGAGGGCCCTGGCGAAATCAGCATCGATTGCCGGCAACTGGGCCTCTTCGATGCGCTTCACCGCAATGTCGAACTGAACGGCCTGGCCAGCCAGATGTGCCGCGTGATAGTCATCCGGGAAGCTCATGTCGAAGGTACGCGACTCGCCCGCCTTGAGCCCCAGCACCGCGGCCTCGAAGTCCTTGAGCATCGCGCCAGCACCGATCACGAACGGGAAGTCGTCGGCCTTTCCGCCTTCGAACTCGACGCCATCCTTGCGCCCCACGAAGTCGATGACGACACGGTCACCCTCGCGCGCTTCGCGGTCGGTTTCGCTGAAGGTGGTTCGCTGCTTGCGCAATACATCGATCGTCTTGTCCACCTCTGCATCACCCACGCCCAGAACCGGACGCTCGACCTTCTGGCCGGCCAACTCGCCCAGCACGATCGAGGGGTAGATCTCGAAAACGGCGCTGAACTCGAGCACGGCATCGTTGGCTGCCTCTTTGGGCTCGATGCGCGGGCTGCCGGCAATGCGCAGATTCTGTTCGCGGATCTGGTCGCCGAACACACGCTCGACCGCCGCGCCGATCGCTTCGCTGCGCGCTTGCGGACCATAGGTCTGCGACACGATCTTCATCGGCACCTTACCCGGTCGGAATCCGGGCATCTTGACGGTGCGTGCCATGCGCTTGAGACGGGCTTCAACCTCTTTTTCGATGTCGGCCATCGGCACGGACATGTCGATACGACGTTCGAGAGCGCTCTGGTTTTCCTGATTGTTCTGCATCTATGGTTTCCTGACGTGTCAAAGTGTCGGCATCGAACCCGCTCTACACGGCCTTCGCAGCGCGGCGAACGGCTCAGAGGGATACTGCCCGGTTACAGAAAACTTTTATTCTAGCACAGCGCCCCGATCTTCCTTCCTGCCGCGAAAAACCGGCACAATCCGACCATACCAAATGCCTTCCGGGATGCTACGCTTCATTCAAATGGCCCATGGAACTTGGCACACGCAACAAGCTCTGACGAGCGTACGCTCGAAGCGCCAGGCCGTACCCCAGCTCGGGTGGGGACGGTCTTACGCGACAGGGTAATTTGACACGGATATCCAGTCGCACCGAATACAAAGCGCCCAACGCCGGATTGATCAAGGAGATTTCGCATGAGCATCTTCAACGCCTACCAAGCCCGCTTCGAAGCCGCACGCGAAGAGGAAATGTCGGTTCAGGAGTATCTCGACCTGTGCAAGGCTGATCGATCGGCATATGCGACCGCCGCTGAGCGAATGTTGATGGCGATCGGCGAACCGGAGCTCGTCGACACCCGACTCGAGCCGCGTTTATCCAGAATCTTTTCAAACAAGGTGCTCAAGATTTATCCGGCCTTTCGCGACTTTTACGGCATGGAAGAGGTGATTGAGCACATTGTGTCGTATTTCCGACACGCGGCTCAGGGGCTGGAAGAGAAGAAGCAGATCCTGTACCTGCTCGGACCAGTTGGCGGCGGAAAATCATCCTTGGCCGAAAAACTCAAGACCCTCATCGAGAACGTGCCCTTCTACGCCATCAAGGGGTCGCCAGTGCACGAGTCGCCGCTCGGCCTCTTCGATGCGCGTGAAGACGGAAAGCTACTTGAAGAGGATTACGGCATTCAAAGCCGTTACCTCAACACGATCATGAGCCCGTGGGCCGTCAAGCGCCTCAATGAGTTCGGCGGCGACATCACTCGCTTCCGGGTCGTCAAGCTGCGCCCGTCGGTGCTCAAGCAGACTGCCGTCGCCAAAACTGAACCCGGCGATGAGAACAACCAGGACATCTCGTCGCTGGTCGGCAAGGTCGACATCCGCAAGCTCGAACAGTTTTCGCAGGACGACCCCGACGCCTATAGCTATTCCGGCGGCCTGTGCCTGGCCAACCGCGGCCTGCTCGAGTTCGTCGAAATGTTCAAGGCGCCGATCAAGGTGCTACATCCGCTGCTCACTGCCACCCAGGAAGGCAACTACAAGGGCACCGAAGGCTTTGGCGCGATCCCGTTCGACGGCATCGTGATGGCGCACTCGAACGAGTCGGAATGGGTGGCGTTCAAGAATAACAAGAACAACGAAGCCTTCCTCGACCGCATCTACACCGTCAAGGTGCCCTACTGCCTGCGGGTGTCCGACGAAATACGCATCTACGAGAAGCTGCTCGACAGCAGTTCGCTGACCGCAGCCCCCTGCGCCCCGGATACCCTCCAGATGATGGCGCAGTTCGCTGTGCTGTCGCGCCTCAAGGAGCCGGAGAACTCGAGCGTCTTTTCCAAGATGCGGGTCTACGACGGTGAAAACCTCAAGGACACCGATCCCAAGGCCAAGAGCATCCAGGAGTACCGCGACTATGCCGGCGTGGATGAAGGCATGACCGGACTATCTACCCGCTTTGCGTTCAAGTCCCTCTCCAAGGTGTTCAACTTCGACCACCGCGAGATTGCAGCGAACCCGGTGCACCTTATGTATGTGCTCGAGCAACAGATAGAGCGCGAGCAGTTTCCACCCGAAACCGAAGCGCGCTACCTCGGCTTCATCAAGGAATACCTCGCGCCCCGCTACGCCGAGTTCATCGGTAAGGAGATCCAGACCGCCTACCTTGAAAGCTATTCCGAGTACGGTCAAAACATCTTCGACCGCTATGTGACCTACGCCGACTTCTGGATTCAGGATCAGGAGTTCCGCGATCCCAACACCGGCGAGATTCTCGACCGTGCGGCGCTCAACGACGAACTCGAGAAGATCGAGAAACCAGCCGGGATCAGCAATCCCAAGGATTTTCGCAACGAGGTCGTTAATTTCGTGTTGCGCGCTCGGGCCAAGCATGACGGCAAGAACCCGAGCTGGACGAGCTATGAAAAGTTGCGCGGGGTGATCGAGAAGAAGATGTTCTCGAATACCGAGGATCTGCTGCCGGTCATCAGCTTCAATGCCAAGGCCAGCGCCGACGAGCAGAAGAAGCATCAAAACTTCGTCGACCGCATGATCGACAAGGGCTACACCGAGAAACAGGTCCGACTGCTGTGCGAATGGTACTTGCGCGTGCGCAAGGCATCCTGACCACGAGTGCCGGCTTCCTGACGTGCGGCGCACTTGCACCGCATGTCAGGTCTGAGGAGACCCTGCATGGTTCGTATCATCGATCGGCGCTTCGACAGCAAGAACAAGAGCGCGGTTAACCGCCAGCGCTTCATCCGCCGTTTCAAGAAGCAGATTCGTCGTGCCGTCAGCGACGCAATTCGTGACCGCTCAATCCGCGATCTCGATAATGGCGAGCACATCTCCATTCCCGCGCGCGACTTGAGCGAGCCCAACTTTCAGCATGGACATGGTGGCGTGCGCGAACAGGTCTTCTCGGGCAATGATCAGTTCTCGAGCGGCGACCTGATTGGCCGACCACCAGGTGGCGGCGGGGGCGGAAAGGGCTCGGGCAAGGCAAGCAAGGATGGCGAAGGCGAAGACGACTTCGTCTTTCATTTGTCACGCGAGGAGTTTCTCGACATCTTCTTCGACGACCTGGCCTTGCCAAACCTGGTTCGCACCCAACTGGCCCGCATCACCGACTACAAGACCCAGCGCGCCGGCCATTCGGCGGACGGCTCACCCGCAAACATCAACATCGTGCGCTCGATGCGCGGCGCGCTTGGCAGGCGACTGGCGCTGGGCTCCCCTTTTGCTGCCCGACTGCGCGAGTTGCAGCGCGAACTCGAGACCGTTATTGCAAACGGCGGTGAAGACTGCATCGAGGCAGACGAACTGCGCGAAGAGATCGCCCGCCTGCGCGCGAAGATCGAAGCGATTCCGTTCATCGACAGCTTCGATCTGCGCTACAACAACCGCATCAAGGTGCCCAAGCCGACCACGCAGGCCGTCATGTTTTGCGTAATGGACGTATCCGGCTCGATGGATGAAGGCAAGAAGGCAACCGGCAAGCGTTTCTTCATGCTGCTCTATCTCTTCCTGATTCGCACCTACGAACATATCGACGTGGTGTTCATTCGTCACCACACCGTGGCAAAGGAAGTCGACGAAGAGGAGTTCTTTCACTCGCGCGAGTCCGGCGGCACGGTGGTGTCGAGCGCGCTCGAGCTCATGGAGTCGGTGATCCGCGAACGCTATTCGAGCGGCGACTGGAACATCTACGGCGCGCAGGCTTCGGACGGCGACAATTGGGACAACGACTCGCCCATCTGTCGCGATCTGCTCGACAAGGGCATCCTGCCCTGGGTTCAATATTTCGCCTATATCGAGATCACCCCCGGCGAGCCCCAGAACCTGTGGCGCGAGTATGAAAAACTCCTTGGCGCGCATGCCAACTTTGCGATGCAGCGCATTGATGATCCGGCCCAGATCTATCCGGTCTTTCGCGAACTTTTCAAGAAGAGCCTCGCATGAAACGACGCGCCGTAAAACCACAAGCCTTGCCCGACACCTCCGAGTGGACCTTCGAGGCCATCGAACGCTACCACGAGGAAATCACCCGGGTCGCCAACTCCTACGGGCTCGACACCTATCCGGTGCAGATCGAGATCATCACCGCCGAACAGATGATGGATGCCTACGCGTCGGTCGGGATGCCGGTCAATTATCACCACTGGTCGTTCGGCAAGCACTTTCTGTCGACCGAAAAGGGCTACCGCCGCGGCCAGATGGGCCTCGCCTATGAGATCGTGATCAACTCCAACCCTTGCATCGCCTACCTGATGGAGGAGAACACCCTCACCATGCAGGCTTTGGTGATTGCGCATGCGGCTTATGGACACAACAGCTTCTTCAAGGGCAATTACCTCTTTCGCACCTGGACCAATGCCGACGCGATCATCGATTACCTGTTGTTTGCGCGCAACTTTATCTCGCAATGTGAGCAGCGTCATGGCGAGGCGGAAGTCGAGTTCTTTCTTGACTCCTGCCATGCCTTGATGAACCTCGGGGTCGACCGCTACCGCCGTCCCCAAAAGCTTTCGCTGGCCAAGGAAGCAATGCGCCAGCGCGAACGCGAGGACTACCTGCAGAGCCAGGTAAATGAATTGTGGCGCACCCTGCCGTCGGCCGAGGTACGGCCCGACCGTCTGCACGAAAAGCTCTTTCCGCCCGAGCCCGAAGAGAACCTGCTGTATTTCATCGAGAAGCACGCGCCCTTGTTAGAACCCTGGCAGCGCGAAATCGTGCGCATCATCCGCAAGATTGCGCAGTACTTCTTTCCCCAGCGCCAGACCCAGGTCATGAACGAAGGCTGGGCCACCTTCTGGCACTACACCATCCTCAACCACCTCTACGACGAAGGCTTGCTGGGCGACAGCTTCATGCTGGAGTTCCTTCAGTCGCATACCAACGTCGTTCTCCAGCCGTCATACAACGAACGCTGGTACAACGGTATCAACCCGTATGCGCTGGGTTTTGCGATGTGGCAGGACATCAAGCGCATCTGCGAGCACCCCACTGACGAAGACCGACGCTGGTTTCCCGAGATTGCCGGCTCCAACTGGCTCGAGACCTTCGACTTCGCGATGCGCAACTTCAAGGACGAAAGCTTCATCGCCCAGTATCTGTCGCCCACCGTCATGCGCAATTTCCGCATGTTCGCGATCCTCGACGACGACAAGCAGGACAAGATGAAGGTATCCGCAATTCATGATGACAGCGGCTACCGACGGGTGCGCGAGATCTTGTCCGAACAGTACAACCTTGGCAGTCGCGAGCCCAACATCCAGGTGTGGAGCGTCGACCTGCGTGGTGACCGCTCGATCACCCTGCGCTATCAGCCCTATCGCCGCCGCCCTCTTGCTGACTCCGCCGATCAGGTCATGAAGCACTTCGCGCGCCTGTGGGGCTTCACTGTGCGGCTCGAAAGCATCAACGACGATGGCAGGGTCGAATTGCTGCAGGAGACGCGCACCGAAAAACGCCACGGGCATCGCATCGACGAAGACGCGTAAGCTGCAACTTCCGGCCGAGCCATCCGGTGTTGGTTCGGTAGGCAATCGGGTTTTGGACTTCTCCCCAAGGCAGCGGATTTCCGCCGCATCCTTGACACAGGCACGCCATGTTCGCACCCCTGCAACCAATCTACCCGACCGCCGGCATCCGCGCCATCGAGGCCCTGGCCGCGGTCAGCGCCGACCCCACCCTGATGGAACGGGCCGGCCGCGCCGCAGCCGAAGAAGCCGTGCGCCTGACCACCGACCGCAGCGGCCCGGTTCTGATTGTGTGTGGCCCCGGCAACAACGGCGGTGACGGCTTCGTGATGGCGAGGCGGCTGCTCCAGGCCAAACGCTCAGCCGTTGTGGCCTATGCCGACGATCCGGCAAAACTGCCGCCAGACGGCCGGATCGCCTACGATGCCTGGCTCGAGGCCGGCGGCACGATCAACCAGACTTTGCCGGAGCCACCGCCCGAAGGCTGGTCGCTGATCGTCGATGCGATTTTTGGCATCGGCCTGCAGCGCCCGGTGACCGGTCGCTACGCCCGCTGGATCGACACGCTCAACGCCCTGCCCTATCCACGCATGGCAATCGATCTGCCCAGCGGCCTCAATGCCGACACCGGCGAGGCCATGGGTGCCGTGTTCAAGGCAGCTCATACCCTGACCTTCATCGCGCTCAAACCCGGGTTGTTGACACTCGAAGGCATTGACCATGCCGGCGCGCTGATCGTGCGCCGTATCGACATCGAACCCGAGCACCTGCTTGCGCCCGACGGCTACCTGGTCAGCCCGGCGCTGTTTCGCACCCACCTCAAGCCGCGCCCCTACAACAGTCACAAGGGCAGCTATGGTGAGGTCGGCATCATCGGTGGTGATACCGGAATGGCGGGCGCCGCGCTGCTGGCCGCACGCGCCGCACTTAAACTGGGGGCCGGCAGAATCTTTGTAGGATGCCTGGACGAAAACTTGCCGCCGGTCGACTTCCACCAGCCGGAACTCATGCTGCGTCAGCCCGTCGACGTGCTTCAGCAGTCTTCTGCGCTCGCGATCGGCCCCGGCCTGGGCTCGAGCGTCAGTGCCGTCGACTTCGTCAAGCAGGCGCTCGAGACCAACTTGCCGCTGGTGCTCGATGCCGATGCACTGAATATCGTCGCGCATAATCCGCTGCTGCATTCGCGCTTGGCCCAGCGACCGGGCCCCACCGTGATGACGCCCCACCCCGCCGAGGCCGCGCGTCTGCTCGCCTCTTCAGTAGCCGAAGTGCAGGCCGACCGCGTGGAGGCGGCCTGCACCCTCGCCCATCGCCACAATGCACACGTCGTTCTGAAAGGCTGTGGCAGCATCATCGCCACGCCGGAAGGCCGGTGGTTCATCAATCGCAGTGGCCACCCCGGCATGGCGACAGCCGGCATGGGGGATGTACTCACCGGCCTGGTCGTAAGCCTGCTCGCCCAGCACTGGCCAGTACCGGACGCCCTGATTGCAGCCACCCACCTTCACGGCGCCGCGGCCGACCGGCTCGCCCGCGAAGGCGTCGGCCCCGTCGGCCTGACTGCCAGCGAAGTCATCGAGGCATCGCGGGGCGTGTTCAACGGCTGGATCGTTCAGGCTTCGCAAACCACCTGAGTTGCAGCCTTTTGGTGTTTCAACACTCGAACGGGTGAAACATGCAACAACAATCCACACTGCAAGCCCCCACAGGCGGGTTACGCCCCGACATCGTGGCCGGGCTCACCGCAGCCGCGGTCGTACTGCCCAAGGCCATGGCCTACGCAACGGTGGCGGGCTTGCCGGTTGCCATCGGTCTATACACGGCCTTCGTTCCGATGATCATATACGCGCTGTTGGGCTCATCGCGGGTGCTGAGCGTAAGCTCAACCACCACCTTGGCCATTCTCGCCGGCACCCAACTCGCCCTGGTGGTGCCCGATGGTGACCCGGCAAGGCTCATGACTGCGGTCGCGACCCTGACCGCAATGACCGGCATCATTCTCGCACTGGCCGCTCTGCTGCGACTGGGCTTTGTCGCCAACTTCATCTCGACACCGGTTCTGACCGGGTTCAAGGCCGGCATTGGCCTGGTTATCGTTCTCGACCAGGTGCCCAAGCTGTTCGGGCTTCACATCACCAAGGAAGGCTTTCTGCGCGATCTGATCAGCCTGATCCATCACCTCCCCGATACGTCGCTGCTCACCCTTTGCGTTGCACTCGCGACGCTTG
>JAEUNS010000307.1 GCA_016790005.1 Zoogloeaceae bacterium | reverse complement strand
AGCGACGATGACGGCGGGTCGCCCGCCCGACCCCCCGCGTGGTTTGCCAGGCCGACATGAATCAGACCGTTCAGGAAGGTACCGGCAGTCAACACCACGGCTGCGGCCTCGAAGCGAATCCCCACCTGGGTGACCACCCCGGTGACCCGGTCGCCCACCACGGTCAGATCATCCACCGCCTGCTGAAACAGGGTGAGACCGGGCTGATTCTCGAGTCGACGCCGAATCGCGGCCTTGTAGAGAACCCGGTCGGCCTGGGCGCGGGTAGCCCGCACGGCCGGCCCCTTCGAAGCATTGAGAATGCGAAACTGGATACCCGCCTCGTCGGTCGCCGCCGCCATGGCCCCACCCAGCGCATCGACCTCCTTAACCAGATGACCCTTGCCGATGCCGCCAATCGAGGGATTGCAGCTCATCGCCCCGAGCGTCTCGATGTTGTGCGACAGCAGCAAGGTGTTCGCCCCCATGCGCGCAGCGGCAAGCGCGGCCTCGGTCCCGGCATGACCGCCGCCGACAACGATGACATCAAAACGAGTGGGATAAAGCATTGAGCACACCACACAGCAGTCAGACCGAAGAAGCCGCGATTCTACGCCCAAGCGCGCTGAAAACCTAGCGACGCAGCACCATGTTCCACGAAATACTCATTCCTAAACATTGGTTTAACTACACTACGCGGCATCTGACCGGCGGAACCTGATTCGCGCTCTCCGCAACCCGGTCCAGTGACTACCGATAGCCTCTACGCCATAGCTGAGGTAGCATCGCCGCCCTTGTCCGACCGAGACCCGAGATCATGCATCACCCTGCACGCGCCTGCGGTATCGACTTCGGCACATCGAACTCCACCGTAGGCTGGCTGCGGCCGGGTGAGCCGATCCTGCTGCCCATGGAGGACGGCAAGCCCACGCTACCCTCGGCGGTGTTCTTCAACGCCGACGAAGACACCACCTGTTTCGGGCGTGCAGCGCTCGCCGAATACCTGGAGGGTTACGAGGGGCGGTTGATGCGCGCACTGAAGAGCCTGCTCGGCAGCAGCCTGATCGAAGGTCATACCGAGGTTCATGGGCGCGCACTCGGCTTTCGCGACCTGCTTGCACGCTTCATCGGCGAACTCAAACAGCGGGCGGAAATGCATGCCGGGCGAAGCTTCGATCAGGCCGTTTTCGGCCGCCCGGTTCATTTCGTCGACGAAGACTCCAAAGCCGACCTCAAGGCCCAGGAAACCCTCGAGGCCGTGGCGCGCCAGGTCGGGTTCAGGGAAGTCAGCTTTCAGTTCGAACCGATCGGCGCCGCCCTGCACTATGAACGTTCGCTCGAGCACGAAGAACTCGTGCTGATCGCGGACATCGGCGGCGGCACGGCTGACTTCTCGCTGGTACGCCTGTCGCCCGAACGGGCGCGACGCTCGGCCGGCAATGACGACCGTAGCGCAGATCTGCTGGGCAATGCCGGCGTGCATGTGGGCGGCACCGACTTTGACACCGCGCTGAGCCTGGCGAGCGCGATGCCCTTGCTCGGTTATCGCAGCATGATGAAGAACGGGGCGCAGATTCCGTCGAGTATCTACTTTCAGCTTGCGACCTGGCACACCATCAACTTTGCCTACACCCGCGAGGTTGCAGCAGCACTTCAGCACATCTATCGCGACGCGAGCGCCCGTAACGAGCTCGATCGACTTTCGCGTCTGATCAGCCGGCGCGAAGGCCATTGGCTCGCGCTGCAGGTCGAGGCGGCCAAGATTGCGCTGTCGACTGCCGCATCCACAACGCTTTGCCTCGACCGGATCGAGACCGGACTTGCGCACACCATTTCCGACCACGACTTCGTCGAAGCAACCCACGGCCTGGTCGATCGCGTTGCAAGCTGTGTGGACCAGTTGATTCAACAAGCCACGATCACACGCGATCAGGTCGACACCATCTACTTCACCGGCGGCGCAAGCGGCGTGCCGCAACTGCGCGCCCGGATCGCCGCCGAACTACCCGCCGCACGCAGCGTCGAGGGTGACCTTTACGGCAGTATCGGCGCAGGTCTCGCGCTCTCAGCCGCGCGCCGTTACGGCTAGGCAGGGGCGCAGCAGCGCATTATCATACATGCCATCGTACTCGCAGGGACTGGCATGCAGCAGCTCTGGCACGCGCTTCGCAAGACCTTGTTCGGATCAGTGATGGCGGCAATCTGTGCCGCATTGCCGCTCCCTGCGGTCCATGCCGGCGATGCGCAGGTCGCCACGATGACGATTCTGGCCGAGCGCTACACTCCGGACATCGACCCCAAGAACTACTGGGTAAGCGAAAAACTCGATGGAGTACGCGCGATTTGGGACGGCAGCGCGCTGCGCTTTCGCAGCGGTCGGCCGATTGTGGCACCGGACTGGTTCGTGGCCGGCCTTCCGGCCATGCCGCTCGATGGTGAATTGTGGATGGGCAGGCGCAGCTTCGACCGGCTCTCAGGCCTGGTGCGGCGCGAAGCACCCGACGACCCCGAATGGCAGTCGGTGCGCTACATGGTGTTCGAGTTGCCCGATGGCGAGGGCGATTTCAGCACCCGGGTCGAGCGCATCCTCAGCATCGTCGCCGATACCGGCAAGCCCTGGTTCGCGGCTGTCGCGCAGTTTCGCGTTGCCGACCGCCAGGCCTTGACCCGCAAGCTCGACGAGGTGCTTGCCGGCGGCGGCGAGGGCCTGATGCTACATCGCGCCGATGCCCAATGGGTGAGCGGACGCAGTTCTGCATTGCTCAAGCTCACCCCCTGGCATGATGCCGAGGCCCGGGTGGTTGCGCACTTGCCGGGCAAGGGGCGCCTGCGCGGCCTGGTCGGTTCGCTCGAGGTCGAGGCGCCGGACGGCCGTCGCTTTCGCATCGGCAGTGGTCTGACGGATGCAGATCGCCGCAATCCGCCGCCGATCGGTGCGGAAGTCACCTACCGCTATCGTGAGCTTACGCCCAAGGGCCTGCCGAGATTTCCGCGTTTCGTGCGGGTGCGTGACCTGCCCTGAGCACCGGTACGGAGATGCACGGCGTGGCTCACAAAACGCCGCTTCAGCTCACCCGCCGCTTGTGGCTGGCCGATGCAGCTTCGCGCGAGCGCTTGGCTTCGTCCAGCAGATAGCGCTGGTAGTCGTCGAGATCGCCATCGAACGGTTCGATTCCGCCCCGCGCCACCAGCCAGAACTCGTCGCACACCGCGCGCAACAGCGCCCGGTCATGACTGACCAGCATTACCGTGCCTTCGAACTCGTTCAAGGCCACGCTCAAGGCCTCGCGGGTGGATAGGTCCAGATGGTTGGTCGGCTCATCGAGCAACAACAGGTTCGGCCGTTGCCATACGATCATGCACAACACCAGACGCGCCTTCTCACCGCCGCTCATGGTGCCGACCGGCTGCTTGACCATGTCGCCGCTGAAATTGAAGGTGCCGAGAAAATTGCGCAGATCTTGTTCGCGCGTGCTGACCGAGCCGCCACGTGCGCTTGCCGCGGTCTCCTTGGCGAGGCGGATCATGTGTTCCATGGGCGTGTCGAGCGGGCGCAACACGTCCAACTCCTGCTGCGCGAAATAGCCGATGTTGAGCCCCTTACCCTCGGTGATCTCACCGCCCAGCGGGTGCAAATCATGCGCGATAGTCTTCACCAACGTTGACTTGCCCTGCCCGTTCGCCCCCAGTATGCCGATACGCTGGCCGGCGTGCACCGAGCGATTGATGTCGCGCACGATAACCGTGGCCTCGGCGCCGTCGGGCGCATCGTCCGAGGGCGGATAGCCGAAGCTCGCATGCTGCATCGACAGCATCGGGTTGGGCAGGTTGGCCGGCTCCTGAAACTCGAAATCGAACTCGGCGTCGGCCAGCACCGGGGCGATCTTCTCCATCCGCTCGAGCGCCTTGACCCGGCTCTGCGCCTGCTTGGCCTTGCTGGCCTTGGCCTTGAAGCGGTCGATGAACTTTTGCAGGTGCGCGATCTTCTCCTGCTGCTTTGCCTGCGCCGCCTGCTGCAAGGCCATCTGCTCGGCGCGCATCTCCTCGAAGGCGCTGTAATTGCCGCCGTAGCGCAGCAGCCGGGCATTGTCGATGTGCAGGGTCACCTGGGTGACCGCATCCAGAAATTCACGGTCATGGCTGATCACCACCAGCGTGCCGGCATAGCGCTTGAGCCAGGCCTC
>JAEUNS010000302.1 GCA_016790005.1 Zoogloeaceae bacterium | reverse complement strand
ACGATGACCGACGAGATATGCTCGCGATCGAACAGGTTGTCGAGCCGCAGCAGTTCGCCAAAGGTCCACCGCCCGACCCGCTGCTCGGCCGACAGCCGAAGGTTGACCAGGGTATAGCCCGGTGCCGGGCGGGCATCGTTGAGGTCATTCACGTACACCTCGTCGCGGTACAGCAACTCGCCGGCCAGTGTCAGGTCGGGCAGGGGCGTCCACGCCAGTTCGGCATAGGCTGCGAGCTCGGGCACGCCCGGTAGTTGGTTGCCCGAGGGTATCGTGGTGGATGTGCCGCCGATGTTGGTCACGAAAGCGCTGTCGTAGGTCGCATCCAGCCATGTGAATGCGGCACGGGTAGTGAGGGTCGGGGCCAACTGCGATTCGGCCGACAGCTCGATCCCGCGCCGCAGGGTTTCGCCCGCATTGGCATAACTGGTGCGCCCGCCGACCGATTCGGCCACGACGATCTCGTTCTTGGTGCGGATCTGAAAGATGGCGGCATTCACGCGGGTCGCATCGCCGACAAAGGACTTCACCCCGGCTTCCAGTTGCTGGCTGCGCGACGGGCTCAGGCCAAAATTGAATCCGCTGCTCGGTGTTGCATATGAAAGCTCGTTGAGGGTCGGCGTTTCAAACCCGGTGCCGGCGCTGAAATACACATTGGTCGCGGGGCTGAGCGCATAGACGACCCCGCCGGCGGGAGTGACGCGGCTGTAAGTCACGCTGCCGCTGTCGTCACCATTCGCGCCGGTGACGTAGCGGTCGTCGACTTCGAACTCCACATTCGAATAGCGCAGGCCGGCCTGCCATTGCCATGGTCCGGCCTTCCACACCGCCTGAACATAGGGGTCGAGGCTGGTTACGGTGTCGATCTCGTCGCGCCGCAGTTCACCCTTGACGCCCAGGGTTGAACCGACGAAGTTTTCGTATCCGCGGCGGTCGTCTTCCGAGGCGTCATAGTCGATGCCGGTGGTCATGGTAAGGTCGCCCCCGGCGAGCGAGCGCTGCGCGATCCAGCGTGCGGCCAGGCCATAGAAGTCGCGATCGAAGTCGATCACGCCGCCGGCATGGCGGGGGTTGGCCTGTGGTGCTACCGGAATCGCCTGATATTGCGTCACGCTGCGTCGGCCGGTGTAGGCTACGAGTTCCATGCGGTCTTGGCCGAATGTGCGCTCATAGGTTGCGCCGCCCTGCAGGTGGTCGATGCTCTTGCGGGTGTTGAACAGGGTGGCGACCGGCTCGGACGCACGTGGGTCGCGCTGGTAGGTATCCCAGGTTACGCCGAGCGGGTCTTGTGTATCGGGTTGGCGCAGTCCGTTGGCGACCACGGTGAGTTTGCTCTGGTCGTCGGGCTTGGTCGTGATCTTGGCAAAACCCTGGTCACGCCGGGCGGCGCTGTGGTCGCGGTAGCCGTCGGTGTCGAAGCGCGAACCGTCGAGCACATAGCCTACTCCGCCGGATTCGCCCTCTGCGCCCAGTCCGAAGCGGGTGGTGCCCCATGATCCAGCCAAAAACTGCCCGTTAACCCGTGGCTCGCCCCGGCCGTCACGCGAGAAGAGCTGGATCACACCGCCGGCATGGTTGCCGTAGATCGTCGAAAATGGGCCGCGCATGACTTCGACGCGCTCTGCAGTGTCGAGGTTGAAGGTTGCGGCCTGGCCCTGGCCGTCTGGATTGCTCGCCGGGATTCCGTCGGCGATCAACTTTACCCCGCGCACCCCGAAGGCAGAGCGTGCGCCAAAACCACGAATCGAGATCTGCAGATCCTGGGCGAAATTCTGGCGATTCTGGATGACGAGACCGGGCACTGCCCCAAGCGACTCGGACAGGTTCACGCCGATGTTGGCTCGACGCGATTCGCGCATGTCGACCGAGTCCACCGAGAAGGGCAGATCGAAGCTGTCGGTTTCGACCCGACTGCCAGTGACGACCACCGGGTTGAGCGTGACGTCTGCCGGCCGCGCATCCTGTGCCTGGGCGGCTATTGCGGTGCTGCCGGCAAGCGCGGCGCACAAGGCGCGGTAGAGGGCGGTCGGGCGGGGGCGTTGGCAGGTTTGCATGGGTTGCTTCGGCTGATCGTAACCTTGTGGATTGTTGCCCAGGCGGGTCGGGATGTAATCAATACCAGGCCAGCTTTGGTCTCATGAAAATCATGACACGTGCACTGGGCGCAAGCTCTTGGGGCATCGCGCGTCCGAGATCAAATGATGACCGCAAGGAACTATGTCGTAGTAGTGGCAGCTGATATCGGCGAGAATGTGAAATATCGCAATATCGCTCCCGGTTGCTGAAGCGGGCGATCAAGTCGCAATCCATGGTGAATTCTTGGGCACCATTCGCTTGTTGTTCGAATACCTCAAAGGTCGACGCCTGTCGTGCCGGGTGGGCTCATGGGTGTTCATGGCTTGCCTGCTTGCGTTTTCCGGTTTGGTGGGTGCGGACCATATACATCGTACCCTCAAGGTTGGGGTCTATGAGAATCCGCCCAAGCTGTTTACCCAGGCGAATGGCCGATCTGCCGGAATTCTGATCGATCTTCTGGAAGAGATCGCAAGTCTCGAAGGCTGGAAGCTGGAGTTCGTCAGCTGCGAGTGGCAGGCCTGCCTGGATGCACTTGCGACCGGTCGCCTCGATGTGCTGCCAGATCTTGCCTATTCCGATGAACGGGCGCAGCGCTTTGGCTTTCACCGCGTTCCGGCGCTCTACAGTTGGTCGCAGATCTATCGCGACCCCGAGGTCCGGCTGGAGTCGATTCTCGACCTGCAGGGCAAGCGTCTGGCGGTGCTGGTGGGAAGCGTTCAGGAGTCCACCTTCGAGGCGATGCTGCGCGGCTTTGACGTACATTTCGATCTCGTCCCGGCGGAGTCGCTCGAGGGGGTGTTGCAACTCGTGCTCGCGGGCAAGGCCGATGCGGCCGTGGTCAATCACTATTTTGGTGAGTTTCGAGCAGCGGCGTTGGGTCTTGTCGAGACGCCGATCGTGCTGCAGCCGGCGAAACTGTTCTATGCCACGGGGCTCGAGCGCGACGTGTTATTGCGCGATCGAATCGACGCGCATCTTGCTGACTGGCAAAAGGATCAGGGATCGCCCTATTACCGGGTACTCAAGAAGTGGACGGGCGAGTCGCCCGCTACCTTCATTCCGGAGGGCGTGACGAGGGCGCTGGTGTTGCTGGCGACGAGCCTGGTTGTGGGGGTGCTGGTTCTGCGCCGCACGGTGATCGCAAGAACCGGCGAGCTCGCCGAATCGAACCGGCATCTGCAGGCCACGCTCGATGCGATCCCCGATCTGTTGTTCGAGGTCGATCGCGAGGGGCGCTATCTCATGGTGCGGGCAAGGCAGGCGGGCAAGTTGGCCGCGCCCGCCGAAGCATTGCCGGGGCGCATGATTCAGGATGTTCTGCCAGCCGATGCCGCCCGGGTGTGCCTCGAGGCGATCGCCGAGGCCAGCCGCGAGGGCTGCTCCGCTGGGCAGTCGTTTGCGCTGGTGTTGGCCGATGGGGTGCGCTGGTTCGAACTGTCGGTCGCGCGCAAAGCTCCGCTGGAAGGCGGCCAGCCGACCTTTATGGTGCTCTCACGCGATGTGACCGACCGGCACAACGCCGAAGTCGCGGTGGTGCGCCTCAGTCGTCTGTATGCAACCCTCAGCCAATGCAATCAGGCGATCGTGCGCAGCGAGTCCGAACCCGAGTTGCTTGCCAGGATCTGTCAGGATGCCGTGGCCTACGGCGGCATGCGGATGGTTTGGGTCGGGATGGTCGACGATGCCGATCGCAGCGTGAGGCCGGTCGCCTGGTTTGGCGAGGGCACCGAGTATCTGGACGGCTTGCGGATCTCGATCGAGCCGCAAGACGCGTTCGGCCGCGGTCCGACCGGCACCGCGATTCGGGAGGATCGACCCTGCTGGTGCAACGACTTTCGCAACGATCCGGCCACGCTGCCTTGGCGCGAGCGGGCTCAGCGTTTCGGCTGGGCGGCCTCTGCCGCCTTGCCGCTGCATCGCGATGGTCGGGTGGCGGGCTCGCTCACCCTCTATGCAGCTGAGGTCGGTGCCTTTGACGAAGCCGCACAACGGCTTTTGCTCGAGATGGCGATGGATATCGACTTTGCCCTCGACCGCTTCCGCAAGGATGAAGACAGGGCAAGAATGGCCGAGGCGTTGGTCGAGCGTGAAGAGAAGTATCGCGAACTCACCGAAAGTATCAACGATGTGATCTGGACGCTGGACCCGGAAACGCTGCGCTTTTTGTATGTGAGTCCATCGGTGTTCAGGCTGCGTGGGTATACCCCCGACGAAATCATGGCCGATCCGCTCGACGCCGCGCTTACGCCCGAGAGCGCGGCCAGGGTAAGGGAGCTGATCAATGCCCATGTGTCCGAATTCGAGGCAGGCACCCGAAGCAGCGACGAGGTGGCGGTTGAGTTGGTCGAGCAGCCGCGCAAGGACGGCAGCACGGTCTGGACCGAAGTCGTGACCAACTTGGTGCGAAACCGCCGCACCGGCAAGGTCGAGATCCGCGGGGTCACGCGCGACATCTCCGAGCGCAAGCGCGCCGAAGCCGAGATCCAGCGGCTCGCCCATTTCGATCACTTGACCGGCCTGCCCAACCGCACGCTGTTGAAGGACCGCTTTCATGTTGCGATGAGTCTCGCCCAGCGCACGGGGCAGCATCTGGCGGTGATGTTTCTCGATCTGGACCACTTCAAGAACATCAACGACACGCTCGGCCACGACGTGGGCGACGCCCTCCTGGTCGAAGTGGCGAGGCGGCTCGAAACGACGCTGCGGGCAGGCGACACCCTGTGCCGACTCAATCCTCTCAACTTAGCGCTTCGTCATGAAATTCATGTGCAGCTTTTCCGCGCCCGATTTCGATGCCATAATACCCACCTAACTCATTGTTTAATTTAGGTTTTTCTATGACGGCCTAAATATGCCTATATCGTACAGCGGTTGGCTAACTTCCTGAATTCTCAGGATCTTCTGGAGACCAACCGGCTCGCCCCCCAGTTCTTCACCCGCTGCCGCGTGCTGCCCTTTGCCACCGTGCTCGCGTTCCTGCTCTTTGGTGTGCGCGGTGCCGTGCAGGCCGAACTCGACAGCTTTTTCGCCTTGCTCGAGAAACGCACCCGGCTGTTGCGTGTCGTCACCGCACAAGCCTTCTCCAAGGCGCGTCACCAGATTCGCGCCGATGTCTTCGAGCGGGTCAATCAGGCGCTGCTCGCGCTCGTGGGCGAAGAGATCGGCTTCGTCCGCTGGTGCGGCCTGCGCTTGGTCGCCGGCGACGCCACGCATGTGCGCCTCACGCTGTTCGATCCCCAGCGCCGCGTGCGTTACATCAAGGAGGCCGTGGCCTTCGGCTTGTTCCTGCCAGGCCTCGAACTGTTCGAGCACTTCACCCTCTACGAGCCGGTGTGCGACGAGCGCCAGATGCTGGTCGAGCATCTCGATGGGCTGGCCGCGGGCGATCTGCTGCTGCTCGATCGCGGCTATCCAAGCGCGTGGCTGGTGGCCTTGCTCATCCATCGCGACATCCCGTTCTGCATGCGCTGCGACGTCGAGGACAACGGCTTCGCGGCGGTGCGCCGCTTCATGCGTTCCGGACAGCCCGAGGCGTTC
>JAEUNS010000416.1 GCA_016790005.1 Zoogloeaceae bacterium | reverse complement strand
CACCGGCGAGGCGATCATCGGCGCGAACTTCTTCAAGGACATGTTTGCTGCGGTGCGCGACGTCGTCGGCGGGCGCGCCGGCTCTTACGAAAAGACCATGCGTGCGGCGCGTGAGGCCGCATTCAACGACATGCGCGAGGCAGCCAAGGAACTGGGTGCCAACGCCGTCATCGGCGTCGACATCGACTATGAGGTGCTCGGCGAGAAGAACGGCATGCTCATGGTCACCGCCTGCGGCACCGCGGTGACCCTGGGCTGAGGCGCTGGCCTAAACTGATGGTCATGTAGTTGACCGACTGCGAGCAGCGTGCGGCAAAATCGCGGTCTAAACTTGGGGACTGTCGAAAACGGGCTCGACGGGCCATCACTACAGCTTTCAGTGGTCTGACCCCGGTTACTTCCAGTGGTCTGACCCCGGTTACTTCGGTTACTTGACCCCGGTTACTCGCTTGGCGTAGGTCGGAATCTCATCGAGTGGCAGCAAAGGTGCAACGACCCGCGTTGCGAAGTGACTGTTGATGTCCGCCTGCAAATCTAAAAGGTATCCCAGGCCTTCTAGATATCTATAGACCGTGTATCTCAGAATCAGAAATTTCTGTACTTGGTCAAGGGTAAGCCGTTTTTCTCGACGTATGCATTCCAGCAGTCGAACGCTTCCGAATTCTCCGTGACCCAGAGCTCGGCCCGCTTCTCTGCCACGGCCTTGGCGACACCGATTTCTGCCGCCTGCGAAATGTTGATGCGCAATGCCTTGGCTTCGGCGAGGTGCGATTCCGTAAGCGAAACGTTCGTGGCTTTTTTTGGCTGCGGTTGCGTAACTGTTCGTTGTGGACATGGTCTGCTCCTTTTTCAGTATGCAACTCGAACAATGTTATGGGTGCGCATACCAGACAACATTACCAATGTGCGAACAGTACCAACGCAACGACAGGACCACGCCCCTTGTTTTCGGGGCCGGCCCTGTAGAACACCCTCACACCCGCAAGAAATCCCCGAACACCCTCGCGAACAACAAGGGCTGCTCAAGATTCATCGAATGTCCGACATACGGGAACACCTCCAGGCGCGCATTCGGCAGTTTTTGCACCATCGTGTCCATGTGCTCGCGTGGGATCCAGTAGTCCATCTTGCCGTACAGGATCAGGTGCTCATGGGTCATCGCAGGCATTTGCGCGGCCAGGGCGCCGGATTCCCATTCCAGGCCGAGGTTGTGCGGGGTGCCGAACCAGATGCCGTCGGACAGAACGCGGGTGCGGTCGATGATTCTGGCGAAGAGCTCGCGCTGGGCGACGCTGGTGGCCTCGGCGAACTGGGGCATCTGGCCGGCGACCAGGGTTTCGGGGCGGAACAGGGTCGGGGCGGCGCTGGCCAGGCCCGCGAAGCAGACGTCCCGGTCGGTTTTCATCGCGGTGAGCACCCCGACCTGACCTGACCCCAGTTGCAGGCCCAGCGGGCTGACCGGGTCGAGCATCAACACCTTGTTGAATCGCCGAGGCGCCATCGTGAGCATGTGCGACGCGATGATACCGCCGGTCGAATGGCCGTAGAGGTGACATTTTTTGATGTCCAGGGCGTCGAGCAGCGCGATGTGGTCGCGTGCGTGGATCTCCATGGTGTAATTCGAATAATCGGGGGTGGGGTCAGGCTTGTCGGAATCACCGCAGCCGCGCCACTCGGCGGCGATCACCCGGATGTTGGCTGGCAACAAGGGCATGGCCAGGTCGAGCCAGCTGGCGCAGCCCAGGTTGCCGTGAATTGCCAGCACCACGTTGTCGCCGGACCCGTGTTCGATGTAGTTGAGCGATAGTTCTCCAACCTGAATGCGCGGCATGTATGTCTCCCTTCTCCATTATCAGCATGAATATTCGATTGGTTTGCGCTGCAGTATCCATGCGCTTCGGATTCACGTCAATCATCCGCACCGGCCCGCTTCGAATGAGTCGTGATACCCTCTTACGGCATCGCGGCGGCCGAATGGGTGGCCGCGTTTCTGCGTTTATCGGCCGCTCGCTTCGACGTGGCCGCCAGAGTGAATCTCGCATATATGAATTCCGATCTGTTGATGGTGGTGTCCTTGCTGGGCGCCGCGATTGTGATGTTTGCGCTCAACCGGCCGCGCGTCGACGCGGTGGCGCTGATCATGATGGTGTTGCTGCCCTTCACCGGGGTGGTAAGCATGGACGAGGCGTTGGCCGGGTTTGCCAATTCCAGCATCGTGCTGATCGCGGCCATGTTCGTGCTGGGCGAAGGCCTGGCGCGCACCGGCATTGCCAAGCGCCTGGGTGACTGGCTGGTGTTGAAGGGTGGCAGCGGTGAATTGCGCCTGCTGGCCACCTTGATGCTGACGGTGGGTACGCTGGGCGCGTTGATGAGTTCGACCGGGGTGGTCGCGATCTTCATTCCGGTGGTGTTGCGGATTGCGGCGCGCACCGGGGTGCAGGCGCGCATGCTGATGATGCCGATGGCGTTCGCCGGGCTGGTGAGCGGCATGATGACGCTGGTGGCAACCTCGCCCAATCTGGTGGTCAACCAGGAGCTCATCCGCCTGGGTACCGATGGCTTCGGCTTCTTTGCTTTCACCCCCTTCGGGGTGCCGGTGCTGCTGCTGGGCATTGCGTATATGGCGGTCGCACGCCGCTGGCTGCGTGAAAAGATCGACCCCGACAAGACCGTTCGGGCGCGGCCGCGAATGGCCGACTGGATCGAGAAATACGAGCTCGCCGGGCGCGAGCACAAAGTGCGCATCCGGCCAAACTCGCCGCTGGTCGGGCGCACGCTCGGGTCGCTGAAGATCGAGGAAGTTGCGCCCGGTACGCTGGTGATCGCGATCGAGCGCAACGAACGCTTCTACAAGGACGTGCTGCGCCCGCGACCCAAGACCGAGCTGCGGGCCTATGACGTGCTGCTGCTCGACGCCGTGCCCGATACACACGATGTGGACGCAATCTGCGAGCAGTTCGGTCTGGACCTGATGCCGATCTCGAGCCCGTACTTTGCCGATCAGTCGCACGAGGTCGGCATGGTCGAGGTGATGATTCCGACCGACTCGCGCTTCGCCGGCAAGACCATTGCCGAAGTCCGCCTGCGTGACCGCTACGAATTGTCGGTGGTAGGGCTCAAGTGCAGCGCCAAGCGCAAACCCGAGCAAAGGCTGTCCGAACAAGTCCTCAAGACCGGCGACACCCTGCTGCTGGTCGGCCCGTGGAAGACCCTGCGCACCCTCCAGGATGAAAATAGCGACCTGCTGCTGCTGCACCTGCCGGCCGAGTTCGACGAGGTGCTGCCGGCGGCCAAGCGTGCCCCGCTGGCGCTGGTTTCGTTCGGGCTGGCGGTCGGCTTGATGGTGACCGGGGCGCTGCCCAATGTACAGGCGGCACTGATCGGCTGCCTGCTGATGGGCCTGTTCAAGTGCATCGATCTCGAAAAGGCTTATCGCGCGATCCAGTGGAAGACGGTGATCATGATCGTCGGCATGATGCCGTTCGCGCTGGCGCTGGAGCGTACCGGCGGGGTCGACCTGGCGGCACAGGCCCTGGTTGGCGCGGTGGGCAACGCCGGGCCGCATGCGATTCTGGCCAGCCTGTTTGCAATCACCGTGGTGATGGGGCTGTTCGTGGTGAATACCGCCAACGCGGTGCTGATGGCACCGGTTGCGCTCGCGGTTGCAAAGTCGCTCGAGGCCTCACCGTTTCCATTTGCGATGATCGTCGCGCTGGCGGCTTCCGCCGCGTTCATGACGCCGGTTTCACCGGTGAACATTCTGGTGATCACTGCCGGTGGCTACCGCTTCATCGACTTCGTGAAGATCGGCCTGCCCTTTACCCTGATCGCAATGGTCGTGAGCGTCTTGCTGGTGCCGATATTCATGCCGTTTTAAGTCACGTTGGCGCGTGATGGTGAGGCCGTCACGCTTGCGCTACGATGGCTGCTTTCAAGGCTGTGCTCAAGCGGGCGGGGTAATGCCGCGGGGCGCAGCGCCAACAATCAACGGGCGAAGAGGCGTGAGATGGGCTTGCGGCGGATGTGGGTGGTGGCCTTGTGCATGTCGGCATTATTGGTCGGGTGCGGCGACCAGCCAGAGCCGGCGGCCGTGCCTGCCACTGCGCCGGTTGTGGTCGAGGTAGCCCCGGCCAAGGTGCCAGGCCGCGATGCCGAATCGCTGAATCTACTCAAGTCCCGCCACGCCGGCGAGCCGCTCGCAGTGGTCGATGTCTCCGAGCGCGAGGTCGACGGTGCGGGCGCATTAGTGATTGCGTTCTCGCTGCCGCTCGACCCCGAGCAGTCGCTCGATGCGGTATTGAGCGTGAGCGATGCCAAGGCCGGCCGGCTGGAAGGTGGCTGGATGCTCGCCGACAACCTCAAGGAAGTGCATCGCCGCCATCTCGAACCGCAACGCACGCTGTCGATCAATATCGAGGCCGGCATCCGCAGCATTGCCGGTGTGCCGCTGGGAAAACTGCAGACCCACACCGTCGAAACCCGCGATCAGCCGGCGTCGGTGGGCTTTGCCAGCCGCGGCTCGCTGCTGCCCTCGCGCCTGGCCGACGGCTTGCCGGTGGTGGCGCTCAACGTCAACAAGATCGACGTCGAATTCTTCCGGATTCGGCCCGAGCGCCTGCACGGCTTTCTGGGCGAATGGGGCCGCCAGGCGGCGATGGAGATCTGGCAGCTTACCGACCTGCCCACCAGCGCAGACCTGGTGTACACCGGTCAGTTTGCGCTCAACCCCCCGCCCAACACCCGCGAACGGTTGGTGCTGCCGCTAGAAGGCATTGCCCCGCTCGAGGCTGCGGGCGTGTATGTAGCGGTGATGCGTGCGAGCGGCGCGTTCGACTACAGCCTGCCGGTTACGGTATTCACCCGCAGCGACATCGGACTGTCGCTGCGGCGTAGCGCCACGGGCATCGATGCCTTCGTGCAGTCGCTGGAAGACGGGCGAGCGCTGCCCGAGGTCAAGGTCGAGTTGGTCGATGGCAAGGGCCTGAGCCTGGGCCAGGGCAGTAGTGGTGCCGACGGCCATGTGCGCCTGCCGCTGCATGCCGAAGGCCAACTGGTGATCGCGACCCGAGGCAAGGAAACCAGCCTGATCCGGCTGCAGGAGGCCGCGCTCGATCTGGCCGAGTTTGCCGTGAGCGGCGTGCCGGTCGGCGCGCAAAACCTGTTCGTGTTCGGGCCGCGCGACCTCTACCGGCCGGGCGAGGTGGTGGCGGTGAATGCGCTGCTGCGCGATGCAGATGGCAATGCGATCGCACCGCAGCCGATTCCCACCACTCTGCTGCGGCCTGACGGCGAAGAAGTCCGCAGCTTCGTCTGGCAGGCGGACGCCCAGGGTTTGTATCAGTATCGCTATCCGCTGGCGCAAAGTGCCCAGACCGGGCGCTGGCGCATGCGCATGAACCTCGGCGGTGGCGCGCCGGTGGTATATGACTTCCTGGTCGAAGACTTCCTGCCCGAGCGGCTGGCACTCGATCTCGCCAGCCGCGGCGAAGGCCCATTGGCGATGGCCGACGATCCAGTGTTCGATGTGCAGGGACGCTATTTGTATGGTGCGCCGGCGTCGGGCAACAAACTGCTGGGTCAGTTGTTCGTCAAGCCGCTGCG
>JAEUNS010000413.1 GCA_016790005.1 Zoogloeaceae bacterium | reverse complement strand
GTCGGCGGTGGCGTCGTCGCCATCATCGATCTTGTCGACGTCGATCTGCGCACCACGCAGAAAGCGCGACTTGTCGTAGGCATGGTGGGCGATCACCTCCAGCATCAGCACACACACCTCGTCGCCGTGACGCAACAGCGTAAACAACAGGCGGTCGGCGTCGTTGAGCCGGGCCCGGTAATAGTTGCCGTGGGCCGCGCTGCTGGTGAGCTTCTTCACCTGAGCGGCACGAAAATCGCCTTTTGCAATTGCCTCGCAGACCTTGCGATAAGGTGAGCGAACCCGGGCGGTGTCGAGGCCGCTGTACTCTAGAATCTTCATCGGATAGGCGTTCAAGGGGCAGAGGCGCAAGTATACGGCTACTGCCCGCAGAAGCGATCCGTGCAAGAATGTTCGGTGAAGAACTGACGGTGCTTGGCTCCAGCTCGTGCCTTGGCCGCACCAATCGGAGTGACCCAGCTTGACCACGCCAACACAGCCCGTTCCATCGGCTTTTGCGCCGCTGCGCCGGCCGGTTTTCCGCATGCTCTGGCTTGCCTGGCTGACGGCCAATGTGACCATGTGGATGAACGAGGTCGCCTCGGCCTGGACGATGACCTCGCTCACCAACAGCCCGATGATGGTCGCGCTGGTGCAGGCCGCCTCGACCTTGCCGGTGTTCGTGCTCGGGCTACCGAGCGGGGCACTTGCCGACATCGTCGACCGCCGCCGCTATTTTGCGTTCACCCAGCTGTGGGTCGCGTTGGTGGCGGCGCTGCTTGCCACCTTGGCAATGACAAACGGCCTGACCGCGCCGCTGCTGCTGGCGCTGACCTTCGCCAACGGCATCGGCATGGCGATGCGCTGGCCGGTGTTCGCAGCGATCGTGCCCGATGTGGTGCCGCGTGCCGACCTGCCGGCCGCGATTGCACTCAACGGCATCGCGATGAACATGTCGCGGGTGGTCGGCCCGATCATCGCGGGTGCCTTGTTGGCGAGCGCCGGGGTTCCTTATGTGTTCATGCTCAATGCGGTACTCGCGCTGGTGGCCTTCGTGCTGATCCTGCAATGGCACCCGGAACCCAGGAGCAGCGCGCTACCGGGCGAACGCTTCTTTGCCGCGATGCGGGTCGGGGTGCAGCATGTGGCCCAGTCGCCCCGCCTGCGCGTCGTAGTGTTGCGGATCTTTCTGTTCTTTTTGCAATCGACCGCGCTGACGGCCTTGTTGCCGCTGGTGGCGAGAGGCTTCGAGGGCGGCGATTCGGCTGCCTACACCATGCTGCTGGTCGCGATGGGTGCCGGGGCGATCATCGTCGCGCTGTTCCTGCCGCGTCTGCGTCAGCGGGTGGGGCGCGAGAATCTGGTTTATTGGGGGGTCGGCGTGCAGGCGATCGCGTCGGCCCTGGTCACGCTCGCGCCGACGGTCTGGTTTGCGGTTCCGGCAATGACGGTGGTCGGCATGGCCTGGATCTCGACCGCCAACTCGCTCACCGTCGCGGCGCAGATGGCCTTGCCCAACTGGGTGAGGGCGCGTGGCATGTCGATCTACCTGATGGCCCTGATGGGCGGGAGCGCGGCTGGTGCGACCCTGTGGGGCTATGTGGCCAGCATGACGACGGTGGACACCAGCATTCTCGCAGCGGCTGCGGTCGGGCCGGTGCTGATGCTGCTGACCCGCCGGTTTGGGCGCGGCCACAGCGGTGATGAAGACCTCAGCCCGGTGACGATCAGCACCCGGGTGCCGCCGCCGGTGATCGACATCCAGCCGGATGAGGGGCCGGTGATGGTGACGATCGAATACCTCATCGATCTCGAACAGGCCGAGGACTTCAACGCCGTGATGCAGGAGACGCGGCGGGCCCGCCTGCGCCTTGGCGCGGTTTCATGGGGTCTGTTTCGTGACAC
>JAEUNS010000184.1 GCA_016790005.1 Zoogloeaceae bacterium | reverse complement strand
CGCGGCCCGCCCAGTGACCCAATGTGGATGAGACCATGAGCGAACAAATCAAGTATCTGCTCGATGAAGCGGACATGCCAAAAGACTGGTACAACCTTGCCGCCGATCTGCCGGTGCCGCTGCCGGCGGTGCTGCATCCGGGCACGCTGCAACCGGTCGGGCCTGCAGACCTCGCACCGCTGTTTCCGGATAGCCTGATCATGCAGGAGGTCAGCACCGAGCGCCATATCGAGATTCCGGACGCGGTCCGACGGGTTTTCAGGCAGTGGCGCCCGGCGCCGCTTTACCGGGCGCGCCGTCTCGAAGAGGCGCTTGGCACGCCCGCGCGCATCTATTACAAGTACGAGGGTGTGAGCCCAGCCGGCAGCCACAAGCCCAACACCGCGATTCCGCAGGCCTTCTACAACATGGAAGCCGGTATCAAGCGGCTTACCACTGAAACCGGGGCAGGACAGTGGGGCACTTCGCTGGCGTTTGCCGGGGCCTTGTTCGGCCTGGAGATCCAGGTTTTTCAGGTGCGGGTCTCATACAACCAGAAGCCCTATCGGCGTGCGGTCATGGAGACCTATGGCGCAAGCTGTGTGGCCTCGCCGTCAAGTCTTACCGAGTCGGGGCGGGCGATTCTGGCCAAGAATCCCGATCATCCGGGCAGTCTTGGCATCGCGATCTCCGAGGCGGTCGAGCTTGCGGTACAGCGTGACGACACCAAGTATGCGCTCGGCTCGGTGCTCAACCATGTGTTGCTGCATCAGACCATCATCGGTCTCGAGGCGATGAAGCAACTCGAGATCGCCGGCGACGATCCGGATGTGATCGTCGGCTGTACCGGCGGCGGCTCGAACTTTGCGGGTATTGCGTTCCCGTTCCTGGGGCAGCAGCTCAGGGGCGGACGCACCCGTCGGATCGTTGCGGTCGAGCCGGCCGCCTGTCCCTCGCTCACGCGTGGCAAGTATGCCTATGATTTCGGCGATACCGCCCATCTGACCCCCCTCACCAAGATGCACACGCTCGGTTCGACCTTCACCCCACCTGGCTTTCATGCCGGTGGCCTGCGCTACCATGGTATGGCGCCGATGGTGTCGCACATCAAGGAACTCGGGCTAATCGAAGCCGTCGCCTATCATCAGACCCAGTGCTTCGAGGCCGGGGTGACCTTTGCGCGTGCCGAGGGCATCGTGCCTGCACCCGAAGCCAATCATGCCGTCAAGGGGGCGATCGAGGAGGCACTGCGGTGCAAGCGCGAGGGCAGATCCGAAGTGATCTTGTTCAATCTGTGTGGCCATGGTCATTTCGACATGGCTGCATATACCGACTATTTCTCGAATCGACTGGCCGATCTCGAGTATGACGAGGCGGAACTGGCGATGGCGCTGGCCGGTTTGCCCAGTGTGCCGGATTGATTGCGTGAATGAGCGTGGCATGGAGATGATTGTTTCCGCAGCCTTGTGAAAGGGTTCCTCAGGGACGGTAATGGCGACTGGCCGTGAGGCTGAACGCGTGCCAGAATGCCCTAAAGAGAACTTGCCTCTCGAAGGCAGGTCAGGGCGCCCCGGACGCGCGTTCATTTACCAATCCCCGACGGGTTCGATGCTCAAACGCATTCACGTAAACGATCTCAGGGTCGACATGTACGTTCAGGAGCTCTGTGGCTCGTGGATGGAACATCCATTCTGGCGCAGTTCATTCCGGCTGCGCGACCCGAAGGACGTTCAGCGCATCATCGACTGCGGAATCCATGAAGTGTGGATCGATACCGCGCGAGGTCTCGATGTCACCGCCGACCCGTCAGCGGTCATTGACAAGCCGAGCGCCGATGCTGCGGTCGAGCGCGAACTGGCGCAGGCAGCCGCGGCAGTCCCGACGCAGCGGGCGGCAATGGGCGAAGAGTTGGCGCGCGCAGCGAAACTTTGCGCAGAGTCAAAGCAGGCGGTTGCGTCGATGTTTGCCGAAGCCCGCATGGGGCGAGCAATCAAGTGCGAGCACGCCATGCCCATGGTCGCGTCGATCTCCGAATCGGTCATGCGAAATCCCGGGGCGCTCATCAGTCTGGCGCGCCTCAAGAACCAGGATGATTACACCTACATGCATTCGGTGGCCGTGTGCGCGCTGATGATCGCGCTGGCGAGGCAGCTGGGGCTGGATGACGAAAAGGTGCAGGTGGCAGGTCTCGCGGGCTTGCTGCATGATCTTGGCAAGGCGATGATTCCGGTCGAGATACTCAACAAGCCTGGCAAGCTTAGCGATCATGAGTTCGGGATCGTCAAGTCACACCCCGTTGAAGGCTACAAGCTGTTGCTGGAAGCGAAGGGCGTCGGGTCGGTCGAACGTGACGTCTGCCTGCATCATCATGAAAAGGTGGATGGCTCCGGTTATCCGCACCGACTCAAGGGTGACGAAATCAGCCTTTTTGCCAAGATGGGGGCGGTTTGCGATGTCTATGATGCGATAACCTCCAACCGATCCTACAAGCTCGGCTGGGATCCCGGCGAGTCCATTCGCAGGATGGTCGAGTGGAGCAAGGGGCATTTTGATGAGTCCGTGTTCCAGGCCTTCGTCCGCAGCGTAGGCATCTACCCGATCGGTTCGCTGGTGCGGCTGGAGTCCGGAAGACTGGGGGTTGTCGTCGATCAGGGCGGCAAGTCCTTGCTGGCACCCTTGGTCAGGGTGTTCTTCTCGACACGCTCCGACGCCCACATCGCTCCCGAATTGGTCGATCTGTCGCGCAAGGGCGCAAATGACCGGATCGTCAGCACTGAGGATCCGTCCCGGTGGCATTTCAAACATCTCGACCAGCTGTGGCAGACCGCTGGTTGAGACCCTGACCGGGCTGCTGCCCATACCCCAAACATCGGAAGCGACGCATATGCTCGGAAGGCTGTTCTCGTGGTTGTTCGGGGCGCGCGGCAGGGTGGGCGCCGCACAGGTGAAACCCCCCGATTCGAAACTCTCACCGCCTGCTGCGGGCGCTGTTGCGCAGGTTGATGACGGGGTCGCCTCAGCTGAACTGGATTCCGCACTCCTGTGTCGCGAGCCGATACTTGGGCGCGATCAGCGCGTTGCCGGATATCACTTCAAGCTCCAGGATGTATCGCGGCGCAAGGCGCGCAACCAAAGTCGCGTTACCGATCATCTGCTGGCGGAGCTGCTGGTGATGAATCTGGTGCGCTCCGACATCGGCCAGCTGCTCGGGCATCGGCTGGCTTTCATCGATCTCCCCGATTCCTTTCTTGAGCACCCGGCTCTGTCCAGGCTCCCTGCGAGCAACATGGTGGTGATGCCTGCGCGCACTACCACCGAGGGGGCACCGATGCTCGAGCAACTCAAGGCCTCGCTCGCCGGCCTGCGAATGAAGGGCTTCAGGATTGCCATACCGGACCCCGCTCTTGATGCGTACTTTCTGCCCTTGCTGCCGATCGCCGACATCGTGGTGCTGCATGCGCCTGCGCTCGACGTGCGTAGCGGCTTGCAGACGAGCAGCCTGGTACTGGCGGCCGCGCCGCAGGCGCGCCTGCTGGTGCGCGGCGTACCCTCGCTCGAAGACTTCCGCTTCTGCTTCAAGCTGGGTGTCCATTTTTATCAGGGACCCTTCATCACCCGCCGCGAAGACTGGAGCGAACGCAACCTCGGGCCCAACACGGTTCGAATTGCCCACCTGATCGGGCGGCTGCGTGGGGGTGCCGAAATCCAGGAGCTGACGCAACTGCTCAAGCAGGACGCCGCCCTCTCCGTGCGCATGCTGCGCTACATCAATGCAGCGGCAAATGGCTTGCAGGAGCAAGTCTCGTCGATCGAGCGTGCGCTTATGCTGCTGGGCCGCGACCCATTGTATCGATGGCTTGCGCTGTTGGTCTGCAGCAGCGATGACGAGTCTGCCCAGGGTTCCGCTGCGCTCGAGAGCGCGCTGGTGCGCGCCAGGAGCATGGAGTGCCTTGCAAGCGACCGCCCGCAGCCCGAGCAGGACGCCCTGTTTCTGACCGGGTTGCTGTCGCTCATTGACGTCGTCCTGCAGGTTCCACTTGAACGGGCGCTCGCGCCGCTTGCTCTGACCCCCGAAATCGAAGAGGCTATCCGCGATGATGATGGCCCCTTCGCATCGCGACTGGCGCTTGCCATTGCATGCGAAACGGCTGACCCCGATGCCATCGAAGCAGCGGCAAAGCGCTGCGGGGTTTCGCCCCGGCAAGCTACCAATGCGCATCTCGAAGCGCTGGGGTGGGTGCTCGCAATTCAGGCCTGAGGCACGAGCGTGGGTTGTCGAGCAGCACCAGAGTGCGAGCCGCCTCGGGTCGCTCTGTGCGTTTGGCATGCCGCGTATCGCAATCAAGTAAGACAATTGTTTTGAAATCCTGGTGTCGGCCTCACACGCAATGAGATACCCTGAGCCGGTGTTTGGCGATGGAACATTTTGGAGAGCGAGATGGGATTGTTCAGCTTCATGAAGGACGCTGGGGAGAAGTTATTCGGACGCGGCGAGGCCAAGGCGGCAGACACCACCGGGCCCGACGCTGCAGCCGTGAATGCGAAGGCTGCGGAAGCCATCGCCGCCTACATCAAGGCACTCGAACTGGCACCGGCCGACCTTGTGGTGAGTTTCGATGGTGCAAGCCAGCTCGTCACCGTGTCCGGCACCGCACCCGACCAGGCCAGCAAGGAGAGAATCCTGCTGGCTGCGGGCAACGTACAGGGCGTGGCGCAGGTCGATGACAGGATGACGGTGCTCGTGTCGGAGCCCGAAGCAAAGTTTCATACCGTGGTCAAGGGTGATACGCTCTCGGCGATCGCCAAGGCCCATTACGGCAATCCCAACAAGTACATGGCCATCTTCGAGGCCAACAAGCCCATGTTGAGCCATCCGGACAAGATCTATCCCGGGCAGGTATTGCGCATTCCGGCTCAAGCTTGAGCGTTGCCATTGGGCGACAAGCCCAATCGTCGAACTATCCACGACAGTTTTACCTGATCAGGAGTAATCATGAGCTTTGCAGATATCGTTGGAGCGTTGCTGCAGCAGGGCATGGCAGGCCAGAGCCGTTCGCGCCTTGAGCGCACCGTAGGCCCCCAGGGGCTGGGCGGGGCCGGGGGTGGCGGCATAGAACAAATGCTGGGTAGTCTGTTGGGGGGGCTCGGTGGTGGTGCTTCCGGCGGCGGCGCCGGTGCATCCGGCGCGGGCGGCTTGGGGAGTCTGATAGGCCTGGCCGAGACCTTCCTCGGTAACAAACAGGCGGGCAACCTCACCGGGGGCCAGCTCGGCGGCCTTGGCGCAATCGCTGGGGCACTGCTCGGCGGAGGTGGAAAGTCGGTCAAAGGTGCGTTGGGCGGTAGTGCGATGGCGATACTCGGTGCGCTAGCGGTAAATGCGCTTCAGGGGCGACTTGGCGGCGGCGGGGCAACGAGCGGCGCTCAGGCGCCGAGCCTGCCCGCAGAACAACTGCAGGCATTGGCCGACCCCGCAACCGAGCGTCTGATCGCACGGGCGATGATTGCGGCCGCAAAGGCCGATGGTCAGGTCGACGAGCAGGAAATGGAGCGCATCGCCGGCAAGATCGGCACTGACGGGATCACCCCCGAAGAGCGCCAGATGGTTCTCGATGAGCTACGTCGTCCGCTTGATCTCAACGCGCTGGTTGCCGATGTTCCCAATCCGGTCGTCGCAGCGGAGGTTTACGGCGCCTCGTTGCTGGCGATCGACATC
>JAEUNS010000154.1 GCA_016790005.1 Zoogloeaceae bacterium | reverse complement strand
TGAAGACTTCGTGATCGTGTCGGGCAAGTGCCAGAAAAGCCGCTTGCCCTACCTGATGAAGTATGAGCGGAGCGGGCAGGCGCTGGCGACACAGGATTTCGAGCTCGATTCGGGTGCCTACGATCTGGTCGGCGTGTTTGCTGCCGAGCGAGATTTCGATGAGCTCTCGGATCCGCGCGCCAATGTGCGCACGATCAACACCGAATACCTCCGCGGCACGCCCGGATGCCCTCATTGCGGAGCGCCTTATGCGTTCGCGGCCTGCGAATGTGGGCAGATATTCTGCGTGCAGGGCGGCGGCAGGGCGATATGCCCCGGATGCAACAGCGAGATCAACATGGGCATGGCCGAGGGGGGATTCGATGTTGCGCGTGCCCGCGGTTAGTTTGGCCGGCGCAGGTTTGGCGCTGGTCGGACGTTTCGGGGGCCGGGTATGAGCGAACCGGTCAAGTTCAGGATACCCAACGCAAGGCAATCCCAGCCGTATTCCGGAGCGATCGCGCCGGCGCCGGGCGAGCCGCCGGTGATACTGCTTGATGTCGTCCCGGCGCCAGATCTCGCGCTGACATGCGAGCTGGCCACCGGCCAGCTCAGCGGCACACCGCAGGCACACGGAGATTTTTCGATCAGCGTGCATTACCGGCTGTTGGGCGAGGGCGCTGATACGCGACATCAGGCCACGGCGACGATGTATGTGAATCCCGACCCCAGGCAACTCTGGAGGGACATCCCCTCCGATCGCGACGCGCCCCACTGGAAGCCCGATCAGGCGGTACAGATGCTTGCGGGTGGCGAGCGCCGAATCATTGCGGCACGCACCCGCGGACGCTCGCATGCGCATGTGGGTTCATGCTGCGATGACGACTTCTTTGTTCATGCCGACCCCAGCGATGCCTGGTACATCGCGATCGTTGCCGATGGCGCTGGCAGTGCGGCCTTGTCCCGTCTCGGTTCGCAGCTTTCAGTGCAGGCTGCGGGCAATCATCTTCGACAGCTGCTTGGCGGCGCCGAAGGTAGGCAGGTGCTCGCCGCGGTTGCGGCGCTGCAGGCGGATGAGTCGACTCGGAGCAGGCAGATGCTGCACGAGGCCCTCGTCGCAACGGTCGGGGCTGCCGCGCGACAGGCGATGCAGGCTTTGAGCGATGCGGCGCGCGACGCTCCCGGTGGTATCCAATCGGTGCGCGATTTGGCGACGACCCTGCTGATCGGTGTGGCTCGCAAATGTGGCGAAGCCTGGTTGTGCGCCGCCTACTGGGTGGGTGATGGAGTGGTTGGCGTTTATCGCGAGGGGTTCGCGCCGGTACTGTTGGGCGACGTCGACGGCGGCGAGTATGCAGGGCAGACCCGCTTTCTCGACCCGAGCGAGGTCAGTCACGAGGCCCTCGAGAAGCGCATCCGGCATGTATTGTGCGACGATTTCACCGCCTTCATGCTCATGACCGACGGGGTGTCGGACCCGCGCTTCGAGACCGTGGCGCAACTTTCGCTGGCAGAGCCATGGCGCGCATTGTGGAACGAGATCGGGCAGGCGGTGCGGCCGTTCGATGCGGATGCACAGGCCGGGCAGCGCCTGCTCGAATGGCTGGGCTTCTGGTCGCAAGGCAATCATGATGACCGCACGATCGCAATGATATGTTGACCCGCGTCGGTGCTGATTCGAGGGGGTTCGTATGGCCCAAGTCGTGACGCTCACCGCCAGCGATGGGAGTACGGTCAGCTTCATCAACGAGGTGAAGGCTCAGGGCGGGGTGAAGGACGTCATGTTCAGCCCCGATCGAAGCTATGTGGTGGCCTTCTACCGCGAGCCGGCGGATCCGGCCAGCCGCGAGCGCCTGCTCGAGATCACCGGGCGCTACCGCGAGCGCATCTTCGGCCAGGCCGGGGGCGATTACCTGAAGAACCTCTACTGCTGGCCGACTGCGGTGGTCGAGCATGAAGGCCGGTTGGGCGTGGTGGTGCCGTTTTATCGCGATTGCTTTTTCTTCGAGCACGGCAGTCGTAACGAAGACCGCTTGCTGGGCATCCGCGGCAAGGAGAAGGTCGGAAAATGGTTTGCGAGCCCGGGGCACCGGGCGCGTTTTCTCGATCCGCGCGAGCTTGGCGACTGGATGCGCCACCTGCGGGCGTGCGTCACGCTGGCACGCGCGGTGCGGCGCATGCACATGGCGGGTCTGAGCCATAGCGATCTCGGCTA
>JAEUNS010000142.1 GCA_016790005.1 Zoogloeaceae bacterium | reverse complement strand
AACTTCGATGACGAGTTCGGCGACACCTACGGCAACATTTTTGCCCTCGTAGGCGAGGGCTTCGAGCCGGCCGAACTCAAACGCCATGCCGAGGCGATTCGCGCCGAGTTTCTGAGGCTGCCCCAGGTCGCCAAGGTGAGTTACTTTGGCGAGCGTGTGCAGCGGGTGTTCATCGAACTCTCGAATGCCCGTCTGGCGAGCCTGGGTATTGATCTCGATGAGTTCGTGCGTGCCCTGGCCGAGCAGAACGCAGTGAGCGGCTCGGGCTTCTTCGAGACTGAAGACGAGCGGGTGTGGCTGCGGCCCAGTGGCGCCTTCGACGATCTCGAGGCGATGCGCGCGATGCTGATCCAGGTGGGGGGGCGCAGCTTCAGGCTCGGCGACGTTGCGAGCGTGGAGCGTGGCTACGCCGACCCGCCCGGCGAGCGCATGCGCTTCATGGCGCAGGATGCGTTCGGTATCGGCGTATCGATGCACGCCGGCGGCGACATCATCGCGCTCGGGCAGCAACTCGATGCGGCGCTGGTTAAGATTCAGGCGCAGCTGCCGGTGGGGCTTACGCTCGAACGAGTGGCCGATCAGCCGCGCGCGGTGCGCCAGTCGGTCAGCGAATTCGTCAAGGTGCTGGCCGAGGCGGTCATCATCGTCATGGCGGTAAGCCTGCTTTCGCTGGGGTTTCGCACCGGGGTGGTGGTGCTGGTGATCATTCCGGTAGTTCTTGCGATCACCTTCATGTTCATGCACCTGTTCGGCATCGGGTTGCACAAGATCTCGTTGGGCGCGCTGATCATTGCACTTGGCTTGCTGGTCGACGACGCCATCATCGCTGTCGAGATGATGGCCACCAAGATCGAGCAGGGCTGGGATCGGGTCAGGGCTGCGAGCCATGCCTATACCTCGACTGCGATGCCGATGTTGTCGGGTACCCTGGTGACGGCAGCCGGTTTCCTGCCGGTCGCGATGGCGGCCTCGGCCACCGGCGAGTACACCCGCTCGATCTTTCAGGTGACGGTAATTGCGCTGCTGGTGTCCTGGGTTGCGGCGGTGCTGTTCGTGCCTTATCTCGGCTTTCATTTGTTGCCCGATACGGCCGGTGGGCACAAGCCGTCGCCGCTTGCACGCTTGCATGCGCGCATCTCGCCGGCGTTCGCCCGGCGCCTTGCGGAACGTGGCGGTGAGGCGCCGCCGGTGCACGACGAGCATGCGATCTACCACACCCCGTTCTACAGCGCGTTGCGTGCGCTGGTCGATGCTTGCGTGCGCCACCGTTGGCTGGTGATCGTCGCGACGATCGCATTGTTCATCGGGTCTATGGTGGTGTTCGGGCGATTCGTGCCGCAGCAGTTCTTTCCCGACTCGACCCGGCCGGAGCTGGTGGTCGATCTGCGGCTCGCCGAGGGCGCCTCGCATCAGGCGACCGAGCGCGCGGTGAAGCGCCTCGAACGCTTTCTCGCCGAGCAGGATGGCATCGAGAGCCAGGTCGCCTGGCTGGGTGGGGGAAGCCCACGCTTTTATCTGCCGCTCGACCAGCAGTTGCCGCAGACGAGCTTTGCCCAGTTCGTGGTGTTGACCACCGGATCGCCCGCTCGCGAGGCGCTGCGTAGCCGGTTGATCGAGTTCTTCGAGAACGAGCCGGTGGATGTGCTGGGCGTGGTGTCGCGTCTCGAGAATGGGCCGCCGGTTGGCTTTCCGGTGCAATACCGGGTGAGCGGGGGCGAGATCGGCGAGTTGCGCCGAATCGCCCATGAGGTCGCCACGCTGCTGCGTGCCAACCCGCATCTGTCGAACGTGCACCTGAACTGGGAAGAGCCTTCGAAGGCGGTGCGACTGCACATCGACCAGGAGAAGATCCGCTTGCTGGGCCTGTCGACCCGCGATGTATCGGCCTTGTTGAACACATCCTTGCAGGGCATGAAAGTCACCGAGTTTCGCGAGGGGACCGAGACGGTCGAAGTGGTGCTGCGCGGCTCGGCGGCGGAGCGGGCCCGACTCGGGCAATTGCCCGACCTCGCGATACCGCTCGGCGATGGACGCAACATCACCCTGGCCCAGGTCGCCACGCCCGAGTATGGATTCGAGCAGGGCGTGATCTGGCGTCGTGACCGCTTGCCGACGATCACGGTGAGGGCGTCGCTTTACGGCAAGCGCCAGCCGGCTGAAGTGGTCGCCGCGCTTGCCGTTGAGATGGAACGCGTGCGCGCAGCGCTGCCGCTGGGTTACCGGATCGACGTCGGCGGTGCAGTCGAAGAAAGCGCCAAGGGCGGAGAGTCGGTGGTTGCCGGCGTGCCCTTGTTCATTGTTGCGGTGCTGACCATTCTGATGGTGCAGTTGCAGCGGTTCTCGCTCGTGCTGATGGTGGTGCTGACTGCGCCGCTGGGTATGATCGGCGTTACCGCGGCGCTGCTGCTGTTCGGCCAGCCGTTCGGCTTTGTCGCGATGCTCGGAACGATTGCGCTGTCGGGCATGATCATGCGCAACTCGGTGATCCTGGTCGATCAGATTCGCCAGGATCTCGAGGCCGGGCGCGGCGAGTGGGAGGCGGTAGTGGAGTCGACCGTGCGCCGCTTCCGCCCGATCGTGCTCACTGCGGCCGCCGCGATCCTCGCCATGATCCCGCTGTCGCGCAGTGCCTTCTTCGGTCCGATGGCGGTGGCGATCATGGGCGGCCTGACGGTTGCCACTTTGCTGACCATGATGTTCTTGCCGGCCCTGTATGCGGCCTGGCGGGGTGTGAAACCCGCGCGTGACGATGTTGCAGCGCTTCCAGCCTGATAGAATGTCGCCGTCGTGGCCCGGCTGCAGCGACTCGGTCCACAAGATTGTGCCAACACTTGCGCAGGATGATCACAAATGAATTTCGAACAAGCCCGCTTCAACATGGTCGAGCAGCAGATTCGGCCCTGGGAGGTCCTGGATCAGGATGTCCTCGACCTGCTGATGAACGTCAAGCGTGAAGAGTTTGTGCCGGCCGCCTACAAGAATCTCGCCTTCTCCGAAATCGAGATCCCGATCGGTCACGGACAAGTCATGCTCAAGCCGGTGATCGAGGGCAAGATCCTGCAGGCGCTGCAACTCAAGCGATCGGAAACGGTGCTCGAGATCGGCGCAGGCTCGGGCTACTTCGCAGCACTGTTGGCCGGTTGCAGTGACGCAGTGCGCTCGATCGAGATCGAGCCAGCGCTGGCCAGCCTTGCGCGCGAGAACCTCAGCCGTTACGGCATTGAGAATGTTCTGGTCGAAGAGGGCGATGGCGCGCAGGGCTGGGCCGAACAGGGCCCCTATGATGTGATCGTGGTTTCGGGCGGAATACCCATGGTGCCCCAGGCGATGCTTCAACAGCTAAAGCCGGGCGGGCGGCTGTTTGCATTCGTCGGCGAGGCGCCAATCATGAAGGGGCGGCTCATCACCCAGGTTGGCGAGGGTCGTTTCAGCACCGAAGACGTGTTCGAAACCATGGTGCCGGCGATTCGCAATGCGCAGCGCAACGATTCATTCAGGTTTTGAGTGATATGCGCCAGATTGCCCCGAAGCAGCTTTCAGCCTGGTTGTCGGATGACTCTCGCGAACAACCGGTTCTACTCGATGTGCGTGAGCCGTGGGAATACCAGCTTTGCCACATCGAGGGGTCGCAGGCGATCCCGATGGCAAGCGTGCCGGCGCGCGTGAACGAACTCGACCCCGATGCCGACTTGGTCGTGATCTGCCATCACGGCGGGCGCAGTGCGCAGGTTGCAATGTTTCTCGAGCGCCAGGGCTTTGCCAAGGTCATCAACCTCGAAGGTGGCGTGGCCGGCTGGGCCGCCCAGGTTGACCCCGGCATGGCACAGTACTGATTATTTGCGGAGTTTTGGATGAAGCGTGTGCCAGTTTTGAAACAAGTGGTCATCGTTTGGGCTGCGAGCCTGTTGTCGGGCCAGGTCATGGCGGAAGACCTGCTTGGAATCTACCGAGACGCGCTTGCCAGCGATGCGCAGTTCACCTCTGCGCGCGCACTTGCCGAGGCCGGACGCGAGTTTGCAGTGCAGGGGCGCGCGGGTCTGTTGCCCAATATCGGCGCTTCGGGCGACACCACCTTCAACAATGTCGAGCTCGAGAATCAGGCGAGCCGCAACTTCAACAGCAATGCCTGGGGGGTGCAGCTCACCCAGCCGCTGTATCGCCAGCAAAACGTGGTCGAGTCACGCCAAGGGGCGCTGCGCAGCACCCGTGCCGAGGTCGAACTCGCTCTGGCGCGCCAGGATCTGATTCTGCGGGTCTCCGAAGCCTATTTCAGGGTGCTTAACGCGCAGGATGCGCTGCAGGCGGTGACGACCCTGAAGACGGCGTCTGCCGAGCAGCTCGAGATTGCCCGCACCAGTTTCGAGGTTGGCACCGTCACGATCACCGATGTGCATGAAGCACAGTCGCGCTTCGATCTCGCGACGGCGCAGGTTATTGCCGCCGAAAGCACCCTGGCGGTGAACAAGCAGTCGCTGGCGCAGATTATCGGCCGCGAAGCCGAACCGCTGGCGCGTCTGCGGCCCGGCGTGCAGATCAGTGAACCTAGCCCCAACAACCCGCTCGACTGGGCCACAGCGGCTGAAACCGGGAGTATTGGGGTGCAACTCACCCAGATCACCCGCGACATTGCCGCCCAGGAAGTCGAACGCGCACGTGCCGGTCACTTGCCTACGGTCGACCTGGTGGCCAGCTATGGTCAGGCCAACCGCCAGACGCTCGGTGGCGGGCGGGTCGATTCGGGTGCGATCGGGGTGCAGCTCAATGTGCCCCTCTACACCGGTGGTGCGCTGAGTTCGCGCGACCGCGAAACGGCCGCGCTCAAGATGTCGGCCGAAGCTGACCTCGACCGAGCCCGCCGTGATGCGGTGCTCTCGGCACGCGAAGCCTTTACCGGTGTCACCAGCGGCATGGCTCAGGTCAAGGCGCTCGAGGCCGCCGAGATCTCGTCGAATTCGGCGCTGGAGGCTACCCGGGTGGGCTTCGAGGTGGGTTTGCGGATCAACATCGACGTGTTGAACGCTCTCACCCAACTGGCCAACACCCAGCGCGAGCTTGCTGTTTCGCGCTACGAAACCCTGCAGGCGCAACTGCGCCTCAAGGCCGCCGCTGGCACCCTGGAAGAGTCCGACGTGGCTGCGATCAATGCCTTGCTGGTGAGCAAATGAGGGTTTGAGACCCTGCCTGGCGCTGAGGGTTTGGCCTCAAGCCCTCAGCATGGCTTCGATCAACGCCAGTGTGCGCTGGGTCGCGCCGGTGTGCGCTGTGGCAAAGCTGCGGCATGCTTGCGAACGGCTCGCGCGCTCGTCGGGGTCGGCAAGCAGGGCAAGGGCCAGCCTGACGCCTGCTGCGGCATCGTCGGCGCGCAGCGCCGCATCTGCGGCCACGGCTTGTTCGGCAACCTGGGTGAAGTTCCAGGTGTGCGGGCCGATCACCACCGGGGTGCCGACCGCGCATGATTCGATCAGGTTCTGTCCGCCAAAGGGTAGCCAGCTTCCGCCGATGAGAGCCACGTCGGCGCAAGCGTAGTACGCGAACATCTCTCCCATCGAGTCACCTAGCCAGACGCGGGTCGCGGCTTCGATTGCATCTTCGTCCGAACGCCTTTGCAGTCGCATGCCGCGCGCCCCGGCGAGTTGTGCGACTGCGTCGAAGCGCTGGGGGTGGCGGGGCACGATCACCAGCAACGTCGAGGCGTCGGCCTGCTGAGCAAACGCATCGATGACAAGCGCCTCCTCGCCATCACGCGAACTTGCGAGCAGCAACACCGGGCGCTGACCGATGCGGGCCCTGAAGTGCTCACCGAGCGTTTGCAGTTGGGCCGGCGGCGCGATATCGAACTTGATGTTGCCGGTGGTGATCACTGCGCGTGCGCCCAGCGCGGCGAGCCGTTGCCCGTCTTCTTCTGTCTGGCTACCGATCATCGTCAGCGCCCCGAGGGTGAGCTGGGTCAGGCTGGGCCAGCGGGCGTAGCGCCCCGCCGAGCGTGCCGAGAGCCGTGCATTGGCAAGCAACACCGGTATCCCGCGTGCCTGGCATTGGGCGAGCAGGGTCGGCCACAGCTCGGTCTCCATGATTACGCCGAAGGCGGGGCGAAAGTGATCGAGGAAGCGGCGCACGAACAAACCCATGTCGTAGGGAAGGTAGACGCTCGCCACCCGCGCTTCGCCACCGAACAGCGACTGCGCGGTTTCGCGCCCGGTCGGCGTCATGGTGGTGAGCACGATGCGGTGATCCGGCCAGTGCGCAAGGATCGCCCTGACCAGAGGCTCTGCCGCGCGCGTCTCGCCCACCGACACAGCGTGCACCCAGATTGTCTTGCCCAAGGCTGGCGGGTGGTAGCGTCCGAGGCGTTCGTCCACATGGGCAAGGTAGGCAGGCTGGCGCCGGGCGCGCCAGACCAGCCGTAGCAGCGCCAGCGGCAGGGCGGGCAACCCCAAGAGGGCGTATAGAACGCGGGGAAGGCGTGAATTCATCGTCTTTGGGCTCATTGAGCGCCCCCAGGAAACGGCTCCCGCCTTCTCCGCTCCCCGAGTGGGTAAGAAAACTTGAGGCGGCTCGGTGTCTTCTTGAGAGCGACCCGAAGTATACCCTTGCAGCTGGAGTCAACGTGGCTGTGCGGCAGCGGCTGTGATCTAGCCGACCTTCGCTGCAGTGGCCGGTATGCGATAATCCGCGCCAATCCAGTTTCGAGACCTTGAAATCATGAAAATTCTTGTAACCGGCGCTGCCGGCTTCATCGGCATGCATGTATCGCAGGTTTTGCTGGCACGGGGCGACGAGGTCGTCGGGCTCGACAACCTCAATGACTACTATGACCCGCAGTTGAAGCGTGACCGGCTTGCACGCCTCGAACCCAACCCGGCTTTTCGCTTCGTCTTGATGGATGTGGCCGACCGACCCGGTATGGAGCGCCTGTTCGCCGATGAGCGCTTCGACAAGGTCGTGCATCTGGCCGCCCAGGCGGGTGTGCGTTATTCCTTGCAGAATCCGCACTCCTATATCGACAGTAATGTGGTCGGGTTCATGAACATTCTCGAGGGCTGTCGCCACAGCAAGGTCAAGCATCTGGTGTACGCCAGCAGTTCCAGCGTTTACGGCGGCAACACCCGTATGCCGTTTTCGGAGCATGACAGCGTCGACCACCCGGTGAGCATGTACGCGGCCACCAAGAAGGCCAACGAGTTGATGGCGCATACCTACAGCCACTTGTTCGGCCTGCCGACCACCGGGCTGCGCTTTTTTACCGTTTACGGCCCCTGGGGGCGCCCCGACATGGCGTTGTTCCTGTTCACCAAGGCGATTATCGAGGGGCGTCCGATCGACGTGTTCAATCACGGCAAGATGCGGCGTGATTTCACCTTTATCGACGACATCGTTGAGGGCGTGGTGCGCACACTCGACCATGTCGCCGAGGCCGATCCCGGCTTCGATCCCGATCAGCCCGACCCTGGCCGCAGCAATTCGCCGTTCCGGGTGTTCAACATCGGCAACAACAACCCGGTCGAGCTGATGGCCTTCATCGCCGCCATCGAGAAATCCCTGGGGCGCAGCGCCGAAAAGAACTTCATGCCGCTGCAGGATGGCGACGTGCCGGCCACCTATGCTTCGACCGACGAACTCAATGCCTGGACCGGATTCGTGCCGGCCACCAGCGTGAGCGACGGGGTCGGGCGCTTCATCGCCTGGTATCGCGACTACTTTCGTGTCTGAGCAATGCCCACCAGGGTGTTGCTCACGGGAGCCTCGGGCTTCATAGGCGGGCATCTGCTCGCGGCCTTGTGCGAGCGTGGCATTCCGGTGCGAGCCATGTTTCGGCAGGCGGGGGCTCTGCAGGCGGTGGGTCGGCAGGTCGAGACGGTGACGGCCGACTTGCTCGATCCGCCCGCACTGGCGCGCGCCTGTGCTGACGTGAATCTGATCATCCACTGTGCCGGTCATGCGCATGCTCACGGGGCGACGGCAGCCGATGCGCGCCACCACTTTGAAACAAACCTTGTCGGCACCCGCAACCTGGGTGATGCGGCCGTGGCTGCGGGTGTTTCGCGGCTGGTCTTCCTGTCGAGCGTGAAGGCGGTCGGTGCGCCCGGCGCCGAATGCGTTGCCGAGGATTGGCCGCATCCGCCCGAGACGCCCTACGGCCGCGCCAAGCGCGAGGCTGAGGCCGCGCTTCGCGAGATTGCCGCCGAACATCCGCTCGAGATCGTGATCCTGCGCCCCGCCATGGTGTATGGGCCCGGCAGTCGTGGCAATCTCGAGCGCATGGCGCGAGGCATCCGGGCGGGGTGGTTTCCGCCCTTGCCCGAAACCGGGCAACGACGCTCGCTGGTTCATGTGGACGATGTCGTCGCTGCGGTGTTGTGCGTGATGGCCGACGAGCGTGCTGTCGGGCATACCTATTTCGTCGCCCATCCGCAGGCGCACTCGGGCGCGGAGCTCCAGGCGGCGATTCGGAGGGCACTCGGTCTAGCCCCGCAGCGCTGGCATGTGCCGCAAGGCGTGCTTCGAACTGCCGGACGGCTTGGCGATTGGCTGGGGCGACTAAGTGGCCGGCGCTTTCCGATCGATGGCGAAGTGCTTGCCCGCCTTCTTGGGCCGGAGTGCTACGACCCGGCAGCGATCTACCGTGATCTGGGCTGGCAGGCGCGTGTATCGCTGGCAAATGGGCTTGCGGGCTTGTTCCGGGGGGCTGGCGAATGAATCCATTACTCGCCGCCGGGCTCGCTTGCCTGATCAGCATCGGGGTGATCAGGCTGCGTTTGCGCTTTGCTGATGTGGGACTCGATCAGCCGGGCCACCGGTCTTTGCATACCCGTCCGACGCCGCATGGGGGCGGGATCGGGGTGGTGGCAGCAGTGGTCGTTATCGGCCTGTGGGTTGGCGTGCCGGCATTGTGGTTGCTCGGGGTCGGGGTGCTCGCGATGCTTTCGCTGATCGATGATTGGCGCCATTTGCCGTTCTGGGTACGCCTCTTGGTGCATCTGGCAGTTTCCGCGTTTGTTGTAATTTTGCACGGCGCACCGACCTTGCCGGCCTCGATCTCAGTGCTCGTGCTGATTGCATGGTCAATAAACGCATACAATTTCATGGACGGCTCGGACGGACTTGCTGGCAGTATGGCGCTGGTCGGGTTTGGTGCTTACGCGGCCGGTTTTGCGCTTATGGATGAAGGGGTTTTTTCGGCCGTGTGCGCTGCGCTCGCCGGTGCCGCAGCCGGTTTTCTGGTGTTCAACTGGCACCCTGCCCGGATATTCATGGGGGATGTCGGCTCGATTCCATTGGGATTTATGGCGTCCGGTCTGGGTTGGTATGGCGTTTGGGCGGGCTTTTGGCCAGGCTGGTTTCCGTTGCTGGTGTTTGCCCCGTTCCTGCTCGATGCGTCGGTGACCCTGTGTAAACGAATCCTGAGGCGCGAACGGGTTTGGGAGGCGCATCGCGATCATTACTACCAGCGCATGGTCAGGTTGGGTGAGTCGCATGCGGTGGTATGCAGGCGCTGGCTGGGGGTCATGCTGGTTGGTGGCGTCTTGGCGCTGATGCTGTTGGTTTTTGACGAACCGGTTTGGGGTTGGGTGTTTACGCTGCTCTGGTTTGGCTTGCTGTTTGTGATCGGCTATCGGGTGGATCTGCGCTGGAACAATCACAATAAATGACAAGGCTATGATTTCAAACCTGCCCTCAAACTGGCGTTCTTTCGCGGTGTTCGGCTTCGACCTTGGCGCGGTCATCGCGGCCTGGTGTGCAGCCTTTTTCATTCGCTTCAATGGCGTTCTGCCGGCCGAATATCTTTATCTGATGGCGCACGGGCTTCTGATCCTGCTGCCGCTGGAAGCGCTGATCTTCAGGGCGTCGGGCCTGTATCGCGGAGTGTGGGTGTTTGCCAGCCTGCCCGACCTGTTGCGCATCCTGCGGGCGGCCGCACTCAGCACCGTGGCGATCGCGGT
>JAEUNS010000135.1 GCA_016790005.1 Zoogloeaceae bacterium | reverse complement strand
GAAGCGACCCAGGCAGCCACCACGGCGACCACCAGCAATTGCGATTTTGAGATGACCAGGCGGCGGTGGGTCGAAGCCTGCGGGTTGATCACCTTGTAGTACAGATCGTGTGACAAGGCATTCGATATCGTAAGCAACAAGCCGTCCGCGGTCGAAAGCGCTGCAGCCAGCCCGCCGGCGGCAACCAGACCCGCAACTACATAGGGCAATCCGGCGATCTCGGGCGTTGCTAGAACGATCACGTCGGTGTTGAGGGACAATTCCGCGAGCTGCAGGATGCCATCGCCATTGATGTCGTCGATCTTGACCATGCCGACCCTAGCCCATGAAGCGATCCAGTTCGGCAAGTCGGAGATTCTCAGGCCGATGAGGTTGTTGTAGATCTCCCACTTGGCGAATACCGCATAGGCAGGCGCAGTGATGTAGAGCAATACGATAAACAACAAAGACCAGAACACCGACTTTCGCGCTTCGACCACGCTCGGTGTTGTGTAATAGCGAATCAGCACATGCGGCAAGGCCGCCGTACCAAGCATCATCACGAACACCAGCGCCAGGAAGTTGTTGCGGGCTTCCCGTGAGGCCTCGGGTGTCTCGCCCGGGTGCGCGTCGGCATGGCGAGGCGGCACCTTCGATCGCTCGAGCGCGTGCTGTCTCGCGCGTTCCCACTCGTCGGCGGCCTGATCGGGCGTACGCGGCATGTCACGCAGGGCGCGCTCGGTTTGGGCGATCTCGCGCGCGGGTGCGTTCTCGACCCGCAGTTGATTGAGGCGCTCGATCAGCGCACGCCGCTCAAGCTCGAGCGATTCGGGCAGATGTGCGACCTTGCCGGCAAAGTCCTGAGCACGATAAAAGAACTGGCGACGCACCGCCTCCTCGACCGGATTCGCGAACAGTTCATCTTCTTTCGCCGATAGCTGGGTCAGCACCTGACCATACATGACTTGCGGTACCGGCACTCCAGTCAGCTTGTATGACAGGATCACCACCGGTACCAGATAGGCGATGAGCAGGATTACGTACTGAGCAACCTGGGTCCAGGTTACGGCCCGCATACCGCCCAGAAACGAGCATACGAGAATGCCGGTCAGACCGATGAAGAGACCGATCTCGAACTCGACACTCACGAAGCGGCTGGTGATCAGCCCGATTCCATAGATTTGCGCGACCAGATAGATGAAACTCGCAAGCACCGCGGCCGCCATGCCCACCAGACGCGCCACGTTGCCCTGGTAGCGCGCCCCGAGAAAGTCAGGAATGGTGTATTGCCCGAACTTGCGCAGATAAGGCGCCAGAAGCACGGCCACCAGCACAAAGCCGCCGGTCCAGCCGGTGACAAAGGCCAGGCCCTCAAAGCCCGAAAAGTAAAGTGTTCCGGCCAAGCCAATGAACGAAGCCGCACTCATCCAGTCTGCCGCGGTCGCCATGCCGTTGAAGATCGCCGGCACGCGACGCCCAGCCACATAGTACTCGGCCACGTCGGAGGTGCGGCTCATCACCCCGATCCCGGCATAGATCGCAATCGTGGAAAACAGGAAGATATGCCCGATCGCGGCCTGCGACATGCCGAGATACTCGCCAATCGACAGCAAACCGATGAAAATCAGGAAGCTGCCGGTATACATGAAGTAGTAACGGCGCAGCTGTCGGGCGAAACTGGAGTTGGACGCCATGATTGCCCTTAACACATCGGAACGGGGGCGGACTGCATCTGCGCAGCGTGCGCCGCAGGCACGCAGGCCTGCGGCGCGATCAGTACTTGACCCTTGCGTAGAACGACTTCTCCGCTGCTTCACGCGCCTGGCGCAAGGTGTGGATGCCGATGTCGGCAAGCAGCGGAATCATCTTGATGAACACCTCTGCGGTCACGATGGCATCACCCAGCGCGGTATGGCGCCCTACGATCTTCAGATTCAGGCGTTCGACAATCGCCTCTAGCCGGTGCGACTCCTGGTTCGGATGCAGCACCGCCGACAGCAGGAGCGTATCGAGCACCGGATTGTCGAAACGCAAGCCGGTCATCTTTTCCTTGAGTTGCAGGAAGCGCATGTCGAAGGCCGCGTTATGGGCAATGAGGATGGTATCGGCGGCAAACGCATGAAAGGCCGGCAGCACCTTGTCGATGGTCGGCTTGCCGACCAGCATCTCGGGCTGGATGCCGTGGATCGGGATCGATTCAGGCGTAAGACGGCGCTTGGGGTCTACC
>JAEUNS010000125.1 GCA_016790005.1 Zoogloeaceae bacterium | reverse complement strand
TCAGACTCCTGCATCACATTGCCAAACCCCTTTGGCGATGGTGTGCTTATTGCTAGAGTATCCATCCCCATCCCATCCCCGATCTGAAGCTGCACGCTGGAGAAGAACCAAATGAAGAAAATCCGCAGCATCCTGGTTGCCAACCGCAGCGAGATTGCGATTCGTGTGTTCCGCGCCGCGTCCGAACTTGGTATGCGCACTGTGGCAATCTTTTCGAACGAAGACCGATTCGCCTTGCACCGCTTCAAGGCCGATGAGTCCTACCTGGTCGGTGCCGGCAAAAAGCCGATTCAGGCCTACCTCGACATCGACGACATCATCCGCATCGCCAAGGAAGCCGATGTGGACGCGATCCACCCCGGTTACGGCTTCTTGTCCGAAAACCCCGACTTTGCCCAGGCCTGCTTGAACAACGGGATCGCCTTCATCGGCCCCTCGGCCGATGTGATGCGACGCCTGGGCAACAAGGTCGCCGCACGCGAACTGGCCGGAAAGGCGGGTGTCGCGGTGGTGCCGGCAACGAGCGCCCTGCCCCGCGATGCCGCTGGCGCGCATGCGATGGCGAGCGCCGTCGGCTATCCCCTGATGCTAAAGGCGAGCTGGGGCGGCGGCGGGCGCGGCATGCGGGTGGTCGAAACCGCTGCCGAACTCGACAATGCGATCGACGTCGCACGCCGCGAGTCGCTGGCGGCTTTCGGCAACGACGAGGTTTATCTCGAGAAACTGGTGCGCAACGCCCGCCATGTCGAGGTGCAGGTGCTGGGCGACACCCATGGCCAGCTGGTGCATCTGTTCGAGCGCGACTGCACGGTGCAGCGGCGCAACCAGAAGGTGGTCGAGCGCGCGCCCGCGCCTTACCTCGATGATGGCGCGCGTGCAGCCCTGTGTGAGTCAGCGCTCAAGCTATGCAAGGCCGCCGACTATACCCATGCCGGCACCGTCGAGTTTCTGATGGACGTCGACACCGGTGCGTTCTACTTCATCGAGGTCAACCCCCGCATTCAGGTCGAGCACACCGTCACCGAACAGGTCACCGGCGTCGATGTGGTCAAGGCGCAGATCCGCATCACCGAGGGTGCGCGCATCGGCGACCCGGACGCATTCCTGCCGGCGCAGAGCCAGATTCGCCTCAACGGCCATGCGTTACAGTGCAGGGTCACCACCGAAGACCCCGAGAACGGCTTCAATCCCGATTACGGCCGCATCACCGCTTATCGCAGCGCCGCCGGTTTCGGCCTGCGACTCGATGGCGGCACCGCCTATACCGGCGCGGTGATCACCCCGTTCTATGATTCGCTGCTGGTCAAGGTCACGGCCTGGGGCCACAGCGCGGAAGAGGCGATCTCCCGCATGGACCGGGGCTTGCGCGAGTTTCGTATTCGCGGGGTGTCGTCGAACCTGCAGTTTCTCGAGAACGTCATCAGCCATCCGCGCTTTGCCTCGGGCGATTTCACCACCCGCTTCATCGACACCACCCCGGAGCTGTTCAAGTTTCAGAAGCGCCAGGACCGCGCGACCAAGATCCTCAAGTTCCTGGGCGAGGTCAGCGTCAACGGCAACCCCGAGATGAAGGGCCGGCAGGCGCCGGTACTGCCGCTCGCGCGCCCGGTGAAGCCGCAGACCAATCTGGCCCTGCCGCCACCACCGGGCTCGCGTGATCGCCTCAAGGAACTCGGACCGAAGGCCTTTGCCGCATGGATGCTGGCGCAGGACAAGGTGCTGCTCACCGATACGACCCTGCGCGATGCGCACCAGTCGCTGTTCGCGACCCGCATGCGCACCCACGACATGCTCGAGATCGCACCCCACTATGCGCGCCTGATGCCCGAGCTGTTCTCGCTCGAATGCTGGGGTGGTGCGACCTTCGACGTCGCGCTGCGTTTTCTGAAGGAAGACCCGTGGGAACGCCTGCGAAAACTGCGCGCCGCGGTGCCCAACATCATGTTCCAGATGCTGCTGCGCGCCTCGAACGCGGTCGGCTACACCAACTATGCCGACAACGTGGTGCGTCACTTCGTTCACCAGGCGGCGCATGAGGGCATCGATGTGTTCCGGGTGTTCGACTCCCTCAACTGGGTGAACAACATGCGGGTGGCAATGGATGCAGTCAATGAATCCGGCGCCTTGTGCGAGGCTGCGATCTGCTATACCGGCGACATTTTCGACACCAACCGCCCCAAGTACAATCTGAAGTACTACGTCGATCTGGCGAAGGAACTCGAACGCGCCGGCGCGCACATTCTGGGCATCAAGGACATGGCCGGGGTGTGCAAGCCGCGCGCGGCGGCAGAACTGGTGCGGGTGCTCAAGCAGGAGGTCGGCCTGCCGATCCACTTCCATACCCACGACACTTCCGGCATCGCCGCGGCAAGTGTGCTCGCGGCGATCGAGGCCGGCGTGGATGCGGTCGATGGCGCGCTCGACTCGATGAGCGGGCTCACCTCGCAGCCGAACCTCGGATCGATCGCTGCCGCGCTCAGCGGTGCAGCGCGCGACCCTGGCCTCGATCTGGCCGCGGCGCAGTCACTCTCGCACTACTGGGAAGGGGTGCGGCGCTACTACTCGCCGTTCGAGGCCGATATTCGCTCGGGCACCTCCGACGTCTACAAGCACGAGATGCCGGGCGGGCAATACACCAATTTGCGCGAGCAGGCACGCGCGATGGGGCTGGAGCACCGCTGGCCCGAAGTCTCGCAGGCCTATGCCGATGTGAACCAGCTGTTCGGCGACATCGTCAAGGTGACCCCGACCTCGAAGGTCGTAGGCGATATGGCCTTGTTCATGGTGGCCAATGATCTCACCCCCGCCGAGGTCCTCGACCCCGCCAGGGAGATCAGCTTTCCGGACTCGGTAATCTCGCTGTTCAGGGGCGAGTTGGGTTTTCCGCCGGACGGTTTTCCCAAGGCACTGGGCGACAAGGTGCTGAAGGGCCAGGCACCGCTCGAAGGCCGGGCGGGCGACTTTCTGCCCCCGGTCGACCTTGAGGCGACCCGGCGCGAGGCCGAGTCCGCCGTGGGCCGACATGTCTCCGACACCGATCTGGCCTCCTATCTGATGTACCCAAAGGTGTTCAAGGACTACGTCGCCCACCATGCGCACTTTGGAGACGTGTCGCTGCTGCCGACGCCGGTGTTCTTCTACGGCCTCACCGATCGCCAGGAGATCGGGGTCGAAATCGCGCGCGGCAAGACCCTGATCGTGCGCCAGACCGGCAGCAGCGACACGCCGGACGAAGAGGGTCGGGTCAAGGTGTTCTTCGAGCTCAACGGCCAGCCACGCCTGCTGCGGGTACCCAAGGAGGGCGCGGCAGCCACCGGGCGCAGCCATCCGAAGATGGACGAGACCAACCCCAACCATATCGGCGCACCGATGCCGGGTGCGGTGGTTACGGTGGCCGTGCATGTCGGGCAGAAGATCACCCGCGGCACGCCGATGGTGTCGATCGAGGCGATGAAGATGGAAACCGCACTCACTGCCGATCGCGATGCGGTGGTCAAGGCGATCTATGTGAAGCCGGGTGACAAGGTCTCGGCCAAGGACCTGATGGTGGAGTTGCAGTAGCCTCGATGCGGGCGACCGGTACGCGACCGGTCGCCCGCATCGTCAGCCCTCTTGCTTGGGCGTCGCGGTCTTGCGCGGACGTCGACTGCGAGGGGGAGACTTGCGCTCGGGAGACTGTTCACTCACTTCTGGCGCGGGCACAGAGACTTCGGCCACGACCATCGGCTCGGATGAGGGCGTCGAGCCCTCGCCTGCCTCGCCGACAGCCACCTTGGCGACACGCCGCCGGCCACTGCGCTCGCCGTCTTCACCCGTAGCACGCGCCGACTTGCCAGTGCCGCGCTTGCCGCGGGCCGGCTTGGCAGCGGCCTCTACCGCCGCTGGGTCGCCCGCCGTAGCCGCGGCCTGCAGCACGAGCGGTTCGGGCGATGGCGAGCCCGGTTCGGAAATCGGTCCGGCCGACTTCATGTCTTCGTTCTCGCCAGCGAAGATCGCCCGAGCTTCGGCGTCGACTGCCGTATCTGGCGCCGCGGATTCTGCAGCCCCCTTCTTGGCGCCGGATTTGCGGCCGCCGCGTGACTTTCGACGACCGTCGCTACGCGTACCGTTCGCATCTGCTTGCGGAGGCGCTTCGGCCTGGTTTACCAAGCCGGGCTCGGGCGCCGGTTCATCGCCGCTTGCCGCCGGCGAAACCACATCACGCTGGGCACTCTCGCCGGCGCTGCCCGCCAGATTGCCGACATCGCTCGCCACGGCACTGCTGCGATACACATAGGCGCCCGATTTTTCGTCGCGACCGAACTCGAGCAGGCCACGCGCCTGCGCCTCTTCGAGCAGA
>JAEUNS010000031.1 GCA_016790005.1 Zoogloeaceae bacterium | reverse complement strand
AGGCGGGTGTCGATGATCAGGTTGGCGAACATCACGCCGTCCGGCTTGAGCAGTTTGCGGGTGTCGCGCCAGAATTCGCGCGTTACCAGGTGGGCGGGGATGCTGGTGAGGGCGCTGTATGCGTCGACCACGACCACATCGAAGCGCTCGCTGCTGCCAGCGACGAACTGGCGCGCGTCTGCCGCAACAAAATCGCCACGGATCGGCTCGCCCAGAAAATCGCGTTCGGCCAGTTCGCGTACAGCGGGGTCGATGTCGACATAGAGGTAATCGTTGTCGGTGGTGCGGTGCGACAGCGTGAACCCGCCTGCGCCGAGCACCAGGATGCGCTTGTTGCGCAGGCCCATTTCGTCGAAACGTGCGCGCAGGCGCTCGATATAACGGCTGTAACGCGGCGGCTCGCTGCCGTCGATCAGTGAGGCGACCGAGTTGTTGACCCAGAATACCCGCGGCTCGTGCATGCCGGGCAACGCCACCGGCGCCGCTGCCACGCGGTAGGTGGCGTAGGCGGTCTCGACCTGTTGCGGCAGCACGATATTGACGCCCAATGCGCAGATCATGATCGCCAAACCGGTTGGCGCGCCCACCCAGTTCGGCGTGGTTTGGTCGCGCATGAAAGGTATCACCATCAACAGCAGACCGGCGCAGATCAGCACGGCCGCGGCTACCCCCAGCCACTGCATCACCAGCACGGAAAGCGACAGCGAACCGATGAAGGAACCCAGCGTGGACCAGTACAATGCGGCGCCGCTGCGCGCGCCCGCCCGCTCATGACGCAGCAGGTTGGTGAGCACCGGAACGGTCTGGCCGAGCAGCCAGGCCACCGGACAGAGCACCCCGCCGACCAGTATCAAATAAGCGAGCGGCAGCGGCCTCACATGTGCGAACAGCGCCTCGGCCACCGGTCCGGCCAGGCCGATTGCGATCAGCGCGGCGGCGTACAGGAAGTTGCGTCGCACACGGGCGAGATAGTTGCCGCCGACCCGTCCGCCGGCCTGATAGCCCAGTGCCAAGGCGAGCAGGAAAAATCCGATCGTGGGTGCGGTGACGGTGATCGCGCTGCCGACGTGTGGCACCAACCGACGAAGTGCGATGATTTCCGCCCCGAGCGAGGAGAAACCCTCGACGAACACGACCGCAAAAAGCACGGCGGCGGGTAGTGAGGTCGGAGGTGTATCGGCGCGTGCGGCGATTTCTGCGGGCATGGGCGGCACGGCGTGCAGGAGAGTAGGTGGCGCATTATCCCGGTACCGTCCACGCCGCTCAAGGACCGGGCTCGTCCGACAAGCGAAATAGTTTGAATCGTGGCCTGCTGCGCGATCACGATCGAGCGTCGTCAGGCTGTACCTGGCTGACGGGACCTGTGTAGAGCTTGACGGCCTCGTCTACATACTTCAGATCTTGATAGCTTTTCTCAACCTGGTCGTAGATCTTGGGCATTACGATCGGCGCAGCGTCTTCTAGGGTGTCGAGCAATGTGCGCATCGAGTCGATTTCTTCAATCGAAAGTTCGGCACCTTGACTCAATCGAACCTTGTTCTGCTCCAGCAGGCGAATGGCCGCCTTGTATTTCACGCCAGCGCTGCGGTGTTTGTCCGACCGACCGCCAAAGTCCAAGAACGTCTGCAATGCCGATAGTACTGCTGCGGCAATACTGAGTATTCCAACCCAAAGCGCGGGAATCTCCTGCGATGAGAGCGCCGAGAAGACGGAGGTTCCGACAATCGTGGAAATGACCAATGCCGGTATCCCCAGCGCAAACTGGCCTCTTGCATACACGCGCGCTGCGGCATCGTGCCGGTCACGACATTTGTGCGAGTGGATGAGCCATCCATTCAATAACTCGCCGACGCCTGCGGGCGAAAACAATCTCTTCTCATCTGTCACCGGGCACCTCCAGAATTTTTCCGGTTGCTCACCGATCCTACCCGCTTGGTGCGACACGCTGATATCTCAATTGTCATGCCGCGGTCCGATGAAGTGCGTGTGCAGCCAACGAGTCGCGTCCATCCCTCTTGCCCGCAAGCGCCGTTCAGTGCCTGGGCGTCAGGCTGGGGAACGAATCTTGAGGCCTGAATGTGTGCGGAATGTCCAGTCCGACGTCCGGATTCCATTGCGCAATGTCGCGCAGATAAGCCCTTTGCCAGCCGCGACGGGCCTGTGTGTCGGTTGTCTGTTCAATGTAGCCAAGCGCTGCCAGCATTCAAGGGAAATGCAACGCGAACGCCGCCGCTTGCCACCGGGAAGCCGCAGTGTTAGCGCGGGCTGGGCGGCCGGCTGGTTCCGCCGCAACGACACCCGGCCGTTGCCATTGAGAGAAAGAGCCGTTTCAACACTTGAATATCGCCCGCAGCGAGCTAGATTGAAATTGGTCTGTGGTCAGAAAGTCTCGGGATCATGTCGCTGCCTTCCTGCGGGTGATGACGGATTGCGATTGGGCTGATCGCCGAAGGTCCGCCGTGTCGCGACCGGCCATCAGTTTGCAATGCCGGTGGGTGAGCCGCTGCAGACCCGGCCGGCGCAAACCCCCAATGGAGAGTCAGACCATGCCAAGTATCCTGCCCATTGCCGTCGCCAGTGCCCTCGTCGTCAGCTTCACGAGCATGCTGCCGCATCTCGCCCGCGCCGATCAGATCAGCAACGATGTAATGCTGGTAAACGCCAAGACCGGCAAGTGTCTGACGATCGCCGGGGGCGTGAGCACTGAAAACAACGTGACGGCGCTTCAATTCGACTGCGACGGCGATCCGTCGCGCCGTTGGACGCTGCACGAGGTGGCCGGCGGCAACATCTACCAGATCCGCAACGTGCAAACCGGGAAGTGCCTGACGATCGCCGGGGGCGTGAGCACTGAAAACAACGTGACCGCTCTTCAATTCGACTGCGACGACCATCCGTCGCGTACCTGGCGAATCAGCGATGTAACCGGTGGTGGTCTCCATCAGATCAGGAACGTACAGACCAACAAGTGTCTGACGATCGCTGGTGGCGTGAGCACCGCCAACAACGTGGAAGCGCTTCAGTTCAACTGCGACAGCGATATGTCGCGCCACTGGACGATCAGGCTGACGCTTTAGCGGGGCCAAAGACGAGCAGGCTGTTCCCGCCGGTTGGTTTTGAACTGTCTGTGGATCCAGCCTGTCGGTGCGCTGACCCGCCTGTGGCCGTCGTCTCTGCAGCTCAGTACGGCGACATCGCTGGAAAAAGGATGGCGATGTAGCTGGCCAGATGAAGTTCGGCGCTTTCACGCAGGCTACTGAAATCTTCAGGGGTGAGGTCGATCTGTGCCCACACCAGCGGATCGACGCGTTCCGCTGCCGCCTCGCTGGGCTCGCCCGACCGGTCGGCTGCGATGATGTGCGCAGCCAGGTTCAGCACGCTGGCTTCGGTGATGAATTCACCAGCGAGTCTGGGATTGACCTGCGCGCCGATCACCTGTGCAAAGGAGGCAGGCAGCTTCCATTGCTGGGCCAGGGTTGCGCCAACTTCGGCATAGTCGCAACCAACGATCGTGCGTTCTGCCTGGAAAAGCGGGGTGTCCGATGCGTTCGCCTGAACCTGGGCTTCTTCGGCCAGATGGGGTACGGTCTGGTACATGACCAGATGCCCGATGTCTGCCAGAAGGCCGATCGTCAGGAGTCGCTCAGGGTTTGCCAGCTTGGCGCGCTGGCCGGTTTCGCGCGCGGCGAGGCCGCACATCACGCTGCCCTGCCAGAAGCGCTTCATGTCCATTCGCTCGGGTTTGACGTTCTGGAACACCGAGCCGATCGACATCGTCAGGACGAGGTCGTGCACCTGCTGCAGGCCGAGAATGGTCACTGCCCGCTGAATGGTGTCGATCCGGCCACCGTAGCCATAGAGGGCGCTGTTGACCACATGCAGAAGCCGCGCGGTGAGCGCGGGGTCGGCGGTGATGATGCGCGCCACTTCAGCCAGTGAGCAGTCTTCGGAATCGAGTTCTTCGCGGATGCGCAGATATACCGTCGGCAGCGAGGTCAGGCCTTCGATATGGGTGACCAGTTCTTGGGCTGAATGCATGTAGGCTTTCCTTTCCGTCATGGTCAGATTATCGGCGATTCGGTTATGCCAGTGAAGCCCCGGGCCCGCGGTGCGCTGGCCGACAAGACCGGCTGAACATAAGAATGCTCATAAGTTGCCCAAAATTCCGACCCGGTTCTGCGCAAGTCATGCCTGTTTGAGGCTTTGATATTATGGCCTAATCGCGCGCACTTGCGCTTGCGCGTCACCTTGACCAGTTTTTACCAGGAGGATCGGGATGCGGATCATGAGCTGGAACATCCAGTGGGGACGAGGCGCCGACGGGCGGGTCGAACTGGCGCGCACCATCGAGGCGATTCGAGACGCCGCGCCCGACATCATCTGCCTGCAGGAGGTGGCGCGGAACTTCGACGGGCTCGAGGGCGGCGACGGCGGCGACGAACTCCAGAGCCTTGCGAGCGCATTTGCAGCTCATACGCCAGTGTTCGGTGCCGCCGTCGATGTCGCAAGGGTATCGGGGGGGCGGGCTCAGTTCGGCAACTTGGTGCTGACGCGTGTGCCGATCGTACAGGTGTTTCGTCACCTGCTGCCGAGTCCGCCCGACCCCGGCGTGCCCAGCATGCAGCGTGGTTGTGTCGAGGTCGTGGTTTCGGCTCCGTTCGGGCCATTGCGGGTGTTGACGACCCATCTGGAGTATTACTCCGGCGCGCAGCGTCTTGCACAGGCGAAGGCACTCAGGGCGCTGCAGCAGGATGTGGTTGCAAGCTTCATCGACCATAGCCCGAAGGGCAAGGACAGCAACCCGGCGTTTGCCGCCAGACCGCGGCCGGCCGCAGCGGTTTTGTGTGGCGACTTCAACTGCGAACCGGGGTCACTGGCTTACGCTGCGCTGGCCGAAGCGATTTTTCCAACCGGTGCGAGCTGGCACGATGGCTGGCTTCTCGCCAACCCGGCAACCCCGCATGCGCCCACGGTGGGCCTGCACGGTGCGGAGTGGCCAGATCGGCAATACTGCTGCGATTATTTTTGGGTTGCGGGTGAAGCCTGCACACGGGTGAGCGGGCTCAGGGTCGATGCGCTTACAGCGGCCAGCGACCACCAGCCGCTGATACTCGAGCTCGACTCGGACTGAATGCGGCGCTGTTGTTCAGCGCGGGGTATCCAGCGGCTCGACCAACGCCCGATAGGCATGCCAACTGGCATGGCCCAGGATCGGCATCACCACGACCAGCCCGAGGTGGAAAGTCAGGAATCCGACCAGGGTAAGCACCACGATCAACATCGCCCACACGATCATCGCGCCCGGATTGTGAAGTAGCGCGTTCACGCTCGCCAGCATCGCGCTGATCGCATCCTGATTGCGGTCGAGCATGAGTGGGATCGAGACGATGCTGAGCGCGAACACGATGGTTGCGAACACCATTCCGACACCGAAATACACCAGCAGGAACTCGATGTTTTCGAACGTCAGCACCTGGGTCAGAAAGCCGGTCAGGTTGGGCAGCTCATTGGTGTAAAACAGTGCGAAAACGATCAGTGAGGCGCGTGCCCAAACCAGGAAGATCACCCCCAGAACCACCGCGAAGATCCCGATGTTGCCCGCATTGCGGCGCCACACCGTGGTGGTGGGGGCCAGCGCGCAGGATTGGCCGAGCTCGCGTCGGCGGCTGATTTCATAGAGCCCCATGGCCAGGAAAGGGCCCAGCAGCAGAAAGCCCGAGGTGGCTGCCGAGGTGTACTCGTAGGCATGTTCGAAGACCTTGGTCAGCAGCAGCCCCATCGCGGCGAAGCAGAAACCATAGAAAAGACTCGGAATCGGACATGACCACAAGTCGGAAAACCCGCGGGAAATCCAGCTCAGCGGACTGCCCGCGCCGATCTCTCGCACCTTGGGGAAGGGCAATCCGGTGGTGTCGCCGTCTCGAGTTTCTTCCGACTGTGCCATGTGTGTCTCCTGCTGTGTTTGTAGTTTATTTTGATTGGGTATGCTGGCGGCGGATTCGATACTCAGCCCGTCGAAAGAAAAGCCTCGATCGCGCGCGCAAGCGCCTCGGGTGCTTCGGCCATGATCGCATGTCCCGCGCCTTCAAGCGTAATCATACGTGCTCCGCCGTTCGCGTTGCCAAGGGCCTGGTGTAGCGGTCTGGCGGCGCGCGGCGGGGTCATCTGGTCCCGCGTTCCGCAGATCAGCATGGTCGCTGCCGCGACCCGCGCCGCAGCAGTGAGTCCTTCGGTGTAGGCATTGCAGGCACCCAGGTCGGTTGCGAGCACGCCGGGCGCCTGGCGTTCCATCAGGCGAAGATTGAGATTGGGCAGATGCAGACCGGGCGAGGCACTGCGACCCAGTTGTGCGTCGGGCGAATACGACCACTGGTTGATCATTGCATGTGCCGCATCGCGGTCGTGCTGTGCCGCATCGAGCAGCGGCCTTGCCACCGGCATCGGTGCGACGCTGCCGATCAGTACCAGTTTGTCGACCCGCTCGGGGCATTCTGCCGCGAACTGCAGCGCAATCAGCGAGCCCATGCTGTGGCCGATGAGGTTTGCACGTTGTGCGCCTGCTGCCTCGAGAAACTGCCCGATCCAGCCGGCCAACGCCTCAATGCTGGCAAGCGCGGCGCCGCCTGAACGGCCGTGGCCCGGCAGGTCGGGTGCAAGCACGCCAAAACCATGGTGGGCGAGACGACGGGCGAGCAGGTTCCAGACGCTGTGGTCGTGCCCGGCGCCGTGAATCAGCAACGCGACCGGCGCATCGGTGGTGAAGGCGCGTCCGCCGCTGTAGGCGAAGACCGGCTGGTTGGCTATTGTCAGCTGCATGGCGCTCACCGTTTCAAGCTGCGGCCGACCGCCTGCAGGCCACGTTTGAGATCGTCGATCAGGTCGGTGGCGTTTTCGAGCCCGATCGAGAGCCGCACCGTGCCTTCAGAAATGCCGGCCAGCGCAAGATCTTCGGCCGACATGCGGAAATGCGTGGTGCTGGCGGGGTGGATCACCAGGGATTTTGCATCGCCGACGTTGGCAAGATGCGAGAACAGCCGCAAGGCCTCGATGAACACCCGCCCCGAAGCCCGGCCGCCCTTGAGTTCGAAGGACATCACCGCGCCGGCACCCTGTGGCAGCAACTGCCGCGCCAGGGCATGGTCGGGGTGGTCGGGCAGCCCGGGGTAGGCGACACGCTCGACGAGGGGCTCGGCTGCGAGGAATTCGGCGATCTTCAAGGTGTTGCTCACATGCGCCTGCATGCGCAAGGGCAGGGTCTCGACCCCCTGCAAAATCTGAAAGGCGTTCATCGGCGAGAGGCAGGCGCCGAAGTCGCGCAGGCCCTCGCGCCGGGCTCGCAGCGCAAATGCCGTGATCGGCGATTCGTCGACGAAGCGCATGCCATGAAAGCCGTCGTAAGGTTCGGTGAGGGTCGGGAACAGCCCCGACGCTGCCCAGTCGAAGCGGCCACCGTCGACCACCAGTCCGCCCACGGCAACACCATGGCCGCCGAGAAACTTGGTGGCCGAATGCATCACCAGGTCTGCGCCCAGTTGCAGCGGGCGTTGCAGGCACGGGGTGACCAGGGTTGCGTCCACCAGCAGCGGCAAACCGGCCGCATGGGCAATATCGGCGATCTTCGGGATGTCGAGCACCTCGAGCCCCGGATTGCAGATCGACTCGCCGAACAGCAGGCGGGTTTCGGGGCGGATGGCCGCGCGCCAGTCGTCGGGCTGGCGCGGATCGACAAAGGTGGTGGTGATGCCGAAGCGCGGCAGGGTGTAGGTGAGCAGATTGTGCGATCCACCGTAGAGCGCACGCGAAGCGACGATATGGCCGCCCGCACCCATCAGCGTGGTGATCGCCAGGTGCAGGGCGGCCTGACCGCTTGCCACTGCGATGGCGGCTACGCCATCCTCAAGTGCAGCGATGCGCTCTTCGAGCACCGCGTTGGTGGGGTTGGAGATGCGCGCATATACATGGCCCGGCGTCTCGAGGTTGAACAGCGATGCCGCCTGATCGGCGTCTTCGAACACGTGGCTGGTCGAGAAATGAATCGGCGTGGCGCGCGCGCGGTGACCAGGCTCGGGGCTCTGGCCGGCGTGCAGTGCCAGGGTTTCGGGCTGGAACGGCGGGTTTGCGGGCATCGGCGTCGGTGGGGTGAGAGTCTTGGTTGCGGGTTCAGGCCTGCGGGGCCGAATCGACTTGTTGTAGCGGCCGCTGAGATCGGATGCGTACCAGGGTCAGGCGAACTCGTCCGGTTCCATCGCGCGTTCGATCATTTCGATTCTGTCCTTGAGGAGCAGTTTGCGCTTCTTGAGTCGCCGGATCATCAACTCGTCGTCGCCGGGGTTGGCGGTGAGCCGGGCGATCGCCTCGTCGAGATCGCGATGTTCGCTGCGCAATTCCTTGAGTCGGGATGCGAGGCTGCAATCGTCTTCGGGCTGATCGTGATTCATGGCACAAACCTCAACGCTCACAGGTGATATTCGGCGCATGCCACCGGCCGCGCATCCGGCTTGCTATGGTAGGCACCTATCGCCTGTCTGACAACATCCGTTCGCTTGCGGCTATCATTATTGACTTCGGAAAGAGACGCAAGCAGGTTTGAATGAACAAGGCCTTTGTAAAGGAAAACGACGCTGACGACGAGGACGGCGATGTATCCGGCGCGCCGGCCCTGCCCGCGGGTAGCCGTAACTACATGACCCGGCGTGGCTACGAGATATTGCGTCGCGAGCTCGATGAACTGGTGCGCTTCGAGCGGCCCAAGATGGTCGAGACCGTGGCCTGGGCTGCGTCCAATGGCGATCGCTCCGAGAATGGCGACTACATCTACGGCAAGAAGCGCCTGCGCGAGATCGACCGGCGGATTCGCTTTCTGATCAAGCGCATCGAGAGTGCCGAAGTGGTCGATCCCGAGCGCCAGCAGGGCTCCGAGCAGGTGTTCTTCGGTGCAACCGTCACGATCGAGGACCCCGACGCGGGCGAGCAGGTTTGGCAGATCGTCGGCGTTGACGAGGCGGACGCCGCCAGCGGGCGCATCAGCTGGATCTCACCCCTGGCGCGCGCCCTGCTCAAGGCGCGCGAGGGCGATAGGGTGAAGCTCGCCAGCCCGTCGGGCATGCGCGAGATCGAGGTGCTGGAGATCCGCTACATCTGATCTGCACCCAGGGGCTTGAAATCGTTTCGATCGGGCCCATATGGGGTCGGTCGAAAAGCATTAACGGAGTTCAACCCATGACCACTGCGCAAGCTGCCCCCGCTGAAACCCTCAATTTCCAGGCTGAAGTGAAGCAATTGCTTCACCTGATGATCCATTCGCTGTACTCGAACCGCGAAATCTTTCTGCGTGAACTGATTTCAAACGCGTCCGATGCCTGCGACAAGCTGCGCTTCGAGGCGCTCGATAATGGGGCGCTGTTCGAAGGTGACAGCGAGCTGAAGATCAAGGTCGGCTTCGACAAGGAGGCACGCACGGTTACGGTGTCCGACAACGGCATCGGCATGAGCCGCGACGAGGTCGTCGAGCACCTCGGCACCATCGCCAAGTCGGGCACGCGCGAATTCTTCGGCAAGCTCACCGGTGACCAGCAAAGCGATGCCAACCTGATCGGTCAGTTCGGCGTGGGCTTCTACTCGGCGTTCATCGTCGCCGACAAGGTCACGGTGTTGACCCGTCGTGCCGGCGCCGGCAGCGACGAGGCGGTGCAATGGGAATGCAGCATGGTCGGCGACTCGGCCGGCGCGTACACCGTCACGCCGATAGAGAAGGCCGGGCGCGGCACCGAGATCGTGCTGCACCTGCGCGAAGGTCAGGAAGATCTGCTGTCGGGCTGGAAGCTCAAGAGCCTGATCCGCAAGTATTCCGACCATATCGTCCAGCCGATCCTGATGAACAAGGAGGAATGGGACCAGGAGAAGGGCGAGCAAGTCGTAAAGGACGAGCTCGAAACGGTCAATCAGGCGAGCGCCCTGTGGGCACGGTCGAAGAACGACATCAGCGACGACGAATACAAAGCCTTCTACAAGCATGTCGGCCATGACTTCGACGAGCCGCTGGCATGGACCCATTCGCGCGCCGAAGGCCGGCATGAATACACCCAGTTGCTGTACGTGCCGGCGCGTGCGCCGTTCGACATGTGGGATCGCAACGCCCGTCATGGCATCAAGCTGTATGTGAAGCGGGTGTTCATCATGGATGACGCCGAAAAGCTGATGCCGACCTATCTGCGCTTCATCCGCGGGGTGGTTGATTCGGCCGACTTGCCACTCAACGTTTCGCGCGAGATCCTGCAAGAATCCAAGGACATCGACACGATCCGGGCCGGCTGCACCAAGAAGGTGCTGGGCATGCTCGAGAGCATGGCCGAGAACGAGGCAGACAAGTACACGACCTTCTGGAAGGAATTCGGCCGGGTGCTGAAGGAAGGCGTGGGCGAAGACTTCGCCAACAAGGACAAGATCGCCGGCCTGCTGCGCTTTGCCTCGACCCATGCCGACACCCCGGATGA
>JAEUNS010000405.1 GCA_016790005.1 Zoogloeaceae bacterium | reverse complement strand
TTCGATTGAGCGCTTCCCGCAAAGACGGTCAGCCCTGCAAGGCTTGGGTCGAGATCGCCCACGATCACCAGAACGTCAGCGCTTACAGACTCGCTGCGGCCATTGATTCTGCCGGACGCAGTCAGGGTGAATTGATAGTCTCCGGGCGTCCGTGCCACGAATTGCAGCCGATTGGTATTTGCGCCTGCGAGCGCAACAGTTTGACCGGACTCGAGTGTCCACTGATAAACCAACCCTTCAATCATGAAGTCCGAAAGCGCGATCGCATCAATAGAAACGAGGTCATTGACGAAAAGGTCGCCACCAGCGTCGTCGGTCGTGACGAGCGCGGGCACGTCAATACGGAATCTGCCTGTGTCCCGCTCTGCGGCAACGACTTTCACGACAAAGGAGGCCGATGCCGATCCCTTCGAGGTGGACTCGGCGGTCGCGCCGATACGCCAGCTCATGGGTTCGGCGTCTGCCGGCACGCTCAGTTCGGCGCGGCAGTTGCCAATCCCGTCATCGTCCTTGATCGTGAGCGTCACATCCCTGCAGTCGATGTTCGCAATGACAGGGCGCGGTAGCTTTTCGGGCGTGGTTACCGCCTCAATGGTCCAGCGCATCGAGCTGAGGGGTTCGTCGATGGCCTTGGCGCCCGCGCTCAACCCGAGCCGGCCGCCCGGTTCGAGGGTAACCTCCTGATTCGGGGTGATGCCGATGGTCACCTGTTGTTTACGCTGTTCGAGCTTGCCGCCGCAGGCGACGATGGTCAGAGTCGCGAGTATGAGCGCAATGCCGGTGTGATGCTTCATGAGGTTCATCCTTTATTTATTTGAGACTGTCGGTTTGCCGAAGCTAGGCGGCCTGCGCGGGTATCTATCGGTTAATGGGTTTGAAAACGGCAACGCCACGCTTGATTTGCTTGGCGTCCGGATGGCGCACAAAACCAGAATCGTTTGATCGGGGTCCATGATATATGTGACGGGAGTCTCCAGGATGATCAAGAAAACGCCATTTTCGTACTCAATTCACGGGTTTTGCGATTTCCCGCTGTGGCGCTCGATCATGCTGGCTGTTCTGGTGACCTTCGGGCTGAGCGCCTGCGAACCGTTCTCGCAACCGGAGAGCATGTTCGATGAGTATGTAAAGCGTGTTGCGCGCGTACTCGATGTGGAGGCCGTGCTCACTTCGCCTGGTCTGCCGCCTGAACTGCCACGCCGGCGTGAGCGCGGTCGCACGATTGCGCCCATCGAAATGAGCATGCTCGATTTTCTGGCGCTCTATGGTTGCGAACTGCAACATGTCGTCGGCGAGCGCAATTCGAGCCTTGGCAAGGTCATGCACCCGGCTTCGCTGCTCGATTACGAGTTGCGCTTTCTACGGAGTGCCACGGATTGCCTCGCCAGCATCTCCAGTGGCAGCGTCAGGGATAAACTCACGGACGTGATTGCCCGCAAGCGCCTCGCGCTGCCCGATGCGGTGTGGAATGCGGTGTGGATCAGCCCGGAGATCGAAAATCTGTTCACACGCTCGCGTGGCCCGCTTGGCGTGGATCTGGATCAGAACGCGATGAGCGAGATGGAGGGGGCGCTGACGCTGCTGATCGTTGCGCTCAGGCGTATGGAATCCGGTGATCTCGGCGTCGATTACAAGGCCTTCGATCCGGTTTACCGGCGCTGGCAGGTGCAGCCGCTGGCCGGCCAATTGCTGCAATCGGCCGTGCTTACGACGCACCGGCTCAATGATGCCGCCATGATCGTCGAATCACGCCTCGGTGATCGCCCGCTGTGTCACAAGGGGCGAGGCAATCGCCAGGCCGAGATCATGCGGAGCATGTTCCTGTCGGTATACATCGGACATGTTCAGCCTTACATCGCAGCGGTTCAACGCAGCCGTCAGGCCCTGTTGCCGCATCTTCGGGCACTGGCCGAGTTACCCGGCGCAGATCCAAACGGGGCGGTCGAGCGCTATGCCTTGCAGGCGTTCGGCGAGCAGGCCGAGTACGGCATCTGGGCCGATTTCGACCAGACGGTGCGCCGCCATACGCTTGCGTGGCAGCGCTTGCTCGATCAATGCGGGATGCGACCCGGGCAGGATGCGCCGAGCCGATGAGGAGCAGGTCGGTTTCAGCCTGGGGTGGATTGGACAGCAACAGCCGCTGCCGGGATAATCCCGAGTCTCGATTTCCGGTTCGCGATCAGCAAAGGACACCCCAATTGAAGTATCTCTCGACCCGCGGCCATGAGGGCCGTCCAGAATTCTGCGACATCCTGCTCGGCGGGCTTGCGCCCGATGGCGGTCTGTTTCTGCCCGAGTCCTACCCGGTTGTGTCTCGCCCGGAACTCGATGCTTGGCGCGGGCTTTCGTATGCCGAACTGGCCTATTCGATCCTGTCGCGCTTCATCAGCGATATCCCGCCGGCCGACCTCAAGGCGATCTGCGACAAGACCTATACCGCCAAGATCTATCGCTTTGGGCGTGCGGGCGATGATGCGGCGGCGATCACGCCCTTGCACTGGCTCGAACCCGGCAGGCTTGGGTTGCTCGAGTTGTCAAATGGACCGACCCTGGCGTTCAAGGACATGGCGATGCAACTGCTCGGCAATTTGTTCGAGTATGTGCTGGCCAAGCGGGGCGAGGAGATCAACATTCTGGGCGCAACCTCGGGCGACACCGGTTCGGCGGCCGAATACGCGATGCGTGGCAAGCATGGGGTGCGGGTGTTCATGCTCTCGCCCCATGGCAAGATGAGCGCGTTCCAGCGTGCCCAGATGTACTCCCTGCAGGACGACAATATCTTCAACATCGCCGTCACCGGCATGTTCGACGATGCTCAGGATATCGTGAAGGCCGTGTCCAACGATGCGGCCTTCAAGGCGCGATACAAGATCGGCGCGGTGAACTCGATCAACTGGGCGCGGGTTGCGGCGCAGATCGTGTATTACTTCAAGGGTTATTTTGCCGCCACTGCCAGTAATGACGAGCAGGTCGCGTTCTGTGTGCCATCGGGTAACTTCGGCAACATCTGCGCCGGCCACATCGCTCACCAGATGGGTTTGCCGATCGGGAAGCTGATTCTCGCGACCAACGAGAACGACGTGCTCGACGAGTTCTTTCGCAGCGGTGTCTATCGGCCACGCAATACCGCCGAGACCCAGGTCACGTCCAGCCCTTCGATGGATATTTCGAAGGCTTCGAACTTCGAACGCTTCGTCTTTGATTTGGTCGGCCGCGATGCGGCCAAGGTGGCCGAGCTCTGGAAACAGGTCGATTCGGGCGGTGCGTTCGATCTCTCGCAGACGCCGTATTTCGAGCACCTGCCCGAGTTCGGATTTGTCTCGGGTAGCAGCACCCACGCTGACCGGCTCGCGACGATCCGCAAGGTCTGGTCAGAGTATGGCGTAATGATCGACACCCATACTGCGGACGGCGTTAAGGTTGCGCTCGAGGCTGCAATCAAGGGCATGCCCACTGTGGTGCTCGAGACTGCCTTGCCGGTCAAGTTCTCCGAGACCATTCGCGACGCGCTCGGGCGTGATCCGGAGCGTCCGCACGAGCTCGACGGAATCGAGGCATTGCCGCAGCGGGTGGAGATCATGGCGCCCGATGTCGAGGCGATCAAGGCCTTC
>JAEUNS010000017.1 GCA_016790005.1 Zoogloeaceae bacterium | reverse complement strand
CTTGGCGCGCTCCTCCCGGCCGAAATGACCCTTGATGATTTCGGCCGACGGAATGCCCTGCAGGGTCTCCATGCAATGCATCAAGCGCGACTCGAGATCCTGAACCCGCCCGGTATCGTCGAAATAGCGGGGCAATTGCGCTGCTGCGCCTTCGACCACGCCGGCCCCCAGGCCAAGATCACACTGCTCGAGGCTCGCATTCTTGGGGCCGCGCGCGGTGGTCCACAACTCTTCGCCTTCCATCTCGAAGAGCTCCGCCGGGTTGCCATCGGCCAGCATCTGGCGGTACTCGTCGAAATTCAGTTCCTGTGCGAACAGCGTGTGCGCCACGCTCGCGATGGTCGCGCCCAGCGCCACCGTCATCAGCTTTCTTCTCATCGTCTCTCCTTGTGTGGCTTCGCCGTCCGATGCTGGCGTGCCCCAAAGGTCACGCTCTCGGCATCGTCAGTCGCTTTCGCTGGGAGCAGCTTCGATCGGCGCCACACTGCGGCAACACCGATCGCATCAGCCTCAGGAAATCTGCACTTCGTCGGTGCGGCTTTCGCCCTTGTTATCCACCCAACTCACCGAAACCTTGTCACCCTTGGCGCCGCCCTTGAACTTGAACGCGAGGTAAGGGTTGGTCGATACCGAACCACTCATCTCGGCGGTCAGCACGACCTTGTCGTTGTGCTTGGCCGTCAGCGCTGAAATGTGGTGTGCCGGAATCGGATTGCCGGACGAATCCTTGCGCTGACCGGTTTCCATCGGATGGGACATCAGTACCCGAACTTCGACGATGCCGTCTTTTTCAGCGGCGCGAATACGCATTGGACCTGCCATTTTTCTCTCTCCTTATCCTGATGGTTCGCTCAGCCGCCGCAGCCGCCGAGGGTGACCTTGACTTCTTTCCGGGCCATGTAGAACTTGCCGTCTGCCTTGACCACCGCAAGCACGTCAGAGGTCTGGCCCATCTTGATACGGGTCTGCAGGTCGGGCAGCGTGTTTTCACCAAAGGTGAAGGTGGCTGCGACCATGTTGGGGTTCTTCTCGACCAGGATCGCGACCTGTTCGGTCTTGGCGATCTTGCTTGCAACCCCGACCGGCACGACAGCGCCGTTTTCGGCGATGTCCGGCGCGGTGATCGTGATGTCGGCACTCTCGGCCGGCTTCGGCGTGCCGAGCGCGGCAAAGGCCTCATCCAGCGTCTTCGCGGCGAAAATCTTGCGCTCGTCGGCGGCGTAGACCATGGCCGGCGTGACGATTCCGGCCGAGATCAATGCCCCGAAAATGCCTGCGCCACTGATGGCCTTGAGTACATCCCTGCGCTTTTCATTCATCCTCTCTCTCCTGTGTGCTTCCATGAAGCTGATCATTGCGCTTGCGCGCCCGACAATACCCATTGAACGATGCGCCTGGCTTCATCATCCGAAAGGTGTCCCTGCGGCGGCATTGGAACCGCCCCCCAGACGCCCTGGCCACCGGATGTCACCTTGCCGATGAGATAGGCCTCTGCATCGGCGCGGTCCTTGTATTTGGCCAGCACTTCGTTATAACCCGGTCCGACGATCTTGTTGGCCAGACCGTGGCAGGCCATGCAGCCTTTGGCGTTCACGAGTGCGACCACCGCGGTTGCGCCCGAATGGTCGACACTGGCGCCCGCTTCGGCCTGGTCGCCCGAACTCACGCCGCGCACCGGGCCCACCGGGCGGTTCTGCTCGGCGAGGTTGCCGTGTGCATCCTGCGCATAATCGGGCAGTGCCGATGCGACCAGGACTTCCGTCTTGCAGTTCGACATGCATGCGTCACCATTCACATCAGGCTTGCCACCGTTGCCGATACCGCCATTCGCGGCCGATGCCCCGGGCCACATGCCGTGGTCGGTCGTCATGCCGTTGCGATTGGGCATGCGCGCCTGAACGTCGGCGATGTTCTCATGGGTCAGCACGAAGTCGGCTGGTACGACTTCCGCCAGGTTGAGCAGATAGGCGAGCAGGGCGTAGACGTCGTCGTCCGACAGCGACTTGGGCTCGGTCCAGGGCATGGCGCGCTTGATGTAATCGAACAGCGTCGATACGGTCGCGACTTTCATGAAGGTCGAGCGCTGCGGAAAGGAATTGTCTATCAGTGCCGCGACATGACCCGACTCGATATCGCTTGCCCGTGTTCCGCCGACCAGCGGGGTGAACACCTCGTTCGACTCGCCGAAGATACCGTGACAGGACGCGCATTTGGCTTCCCACAACACCATGCCGTCATCCACATTGCCCGAGCCCTGAGGCAGGCCGGTGAAGTCGGGCCTCACGTCGATGTCCCAGGCCGTGACCTCGGCCGGTGTGGCCAGGCGACCCAGACCGGGATAGCGATCGAACGCGAATGCAGCACTTGCACCACTGACGAGCAGGATTGTCATCAGTGTCTTATAAAACCTGGACATTGCTCACCTCTCCGGACTCGGTCACCTTCCACGACTGGATGGCATTGTTGTGATAGATCGATTTGGTACCCCGAACCGCACGCAGCTGTCCGTAACTGGCCTGAATATGACCGCTGTCGTCGGTGGCGCGTGATTGCAGGATCGCCGCCTTGCCGTCCCAGACCCAGTCAAGGTTGAAACGCGTGACCGCCTTCGATAGCACCGGGGTCTCGAGGCGTGCCTCGCGCCAGTTGATGCCGCCGTCGGTCGAAACATCGACGCGGGTGATCTTGCCCCGGCCCGACCAAGCCATACCGCTGATGTTGTGAAAACCCCGATCAAGCAAGATCTGGCCGCCCGACGGGCTGGTGATCACCGATTTCACCTCCTGGGTCGAGGTGTATTGGCGGTGCTGGCCATCGGGCATCAGGTCGATGTAATGGACGGCTTCGTCCTTGCTGGCCCAGGGCTGATCACCCACTTCGATCCGGCGCAGCCATTTGACCCAGCTCACGCCTTGAACGCCGGGTACCACCAGGCGCAAGGGGTAACCGTTCTCGGGGCGCAGCATCTCGCCATTCATGCCATAGGCCACCAGCACCTCGCCTGATTCGACCATCTCCATCGGAATCGTGCGGGTCATCGACGAGCCATCGGCGCCCTCTGCGAGGATGAAACGTCCCTTCTTGTAATCGGCGCCGCACATGTCGAGAATCAGTTTCAGCGGCACACCGGTGAATTCAGAACACGAGAGCATCCCATGAGAATACTGCACCGTCGGTACGGCCACATTGCCCCACTCCATGCCGGTATTTGCGCCGCACTCTATGAAGTGGATGCGCGATACGGCCGGCAGGCGCATTAGGTCGTCCATGGTATAGACCGCTTCGGACTTGACCAGACCGTTGATCATCAGCCGGTGACGCGCAGGGTCGATGTCGTGCCAGCCCTGGTGATGACGCTCGAAATGCAGACCCGATGGGGTGATGATGCCGAACAGACCCTGCAGCGGCGTGAACGCGACCGACGATCCACCCACACGGGTCAGACCGGGGCTTTCGCGCCGGACGAGCCCGCGCTCGAACTTTGACGGCATGCCATAGGGGTTGGCCGCGACCGGCAGGCCGAGCGAGGTCGACCAGGGCGGAAGCTCGAGAATCGCCGGATCGCCGGCCGACTGCGCGCGTGCCACCGCAGGTGCGGCCAGCGCTGCGCTCGCAGCAATGAATGCGCTGCGCAGAAAGTCCCGGCGTCCGCCCTTGTTTATGGCGGCGATGTCCTCGTCGGACAAAAAGTTCTCAGGTGCAGGCCTGACCCGACCGGGCCGGGCATAGTCGTTTGCCATGCTGTGAATCCCCCTCTGGAGCGTGGTGTTCGAAGGCGTTCTGCTTGTTCTTCGTTACTTGTGCTTTGCGCTGACCAGCGCCTGTTCGAGTTGCCGGATCGACTCCTGGCGCGGCGCGTTGCCATCACTGCGTGAGGCAATGGTCACGCACACCGTTCGGCATAGATCGGAAAAATTCGGATCGACGATCTTGTAGATGATCTGCGTGCCCTCGCGTCTTCGATCCACGATCTTTGCGCGATAGAGCATGTTCAGATGACGCGAG
>JAEUNS010000012.1 GCA_016790005.1 Zoogloeaceae bacterium | reverse complement strand
GCGGTCGCTGCAAACATCGCCCGGAGCCTGCTGCCATGAGCATGCTGACCAGCCTCCGCACCTCAGCGGCCGCTCCGCCGGTCGGCAGTCTGCTGCAACGCAAGTGCAGCTGTGGCGCCAACGCATCTGACATCACCGGCCAATGCGAGGACTGCCAGCGCAAACAGGCGCTGGGGCTGCAACGCCAGCCGAATATCGGCGCCGTAGACGATCCGCTGGAGCACGAGGCCGACCGGGTCGCCGACGCGGTGCTGCGCATGCCGGAAGGCGGGGCCACACCGGCCATGGGCACCGTCGCGGGCCAGGCACAGCTGCGCCGACTGCCGGCAATATCGACCGCAGCCGCGGCCCACGATCACAACGCGTCGCTGCCTGCTACGGTGAATTCGCTACTGCAGTCGCCGGGTGAGACGCTTCCGACCGATACCCGGCGCTTCTTCGAGCCGCGCTTCGCGCATGACTTCAGCCGTGTGCGCGTTCATGTCGGCAGCGCGGCGGATGCCTCCGCCCGCGCGGTTGGTGCCAGAGCCTATACCGTCGGTCAGCACCTGGCCTTTGCCAAGGGCGAGTTCCAGCCCGGGAGCACCGCAGGCAAGCGACTCCTCGCGCATGAACTGACTCATGTGTTGCAGCAGGACACGACCCGGTCGCTGCAACGTGCCCCGGCCAAGGACGCCGCAGCGGCAACACCCGACCCCCTGTGCAAGGATTTCGACCTGGCCGATGCACGCAAGGCGCTGGAAGCCCTGATACACCAGTATGACAAGGACAAGAATCTGTTACCCCTGATCCGCAACCTGAAGTGGTTCAGACGCTGCGCTACCGAGGCCGAGCAGACGGCAGCCCGCGACGAGCTTGCCAAGCGCATTCCGCCGGATGAGGCCAAGCGCGCCTGGGACGAGTCGGCCGGCGCGTTCGGCGGCTACGTGGGCTTCCGCCCCGGTTATGCGCCGGATGTGGATCGTCACCTCAAGAAACTCGGCACCAGCGAAACCCTGGCATCCGAAACCTTCGAGCTCACCGCCAGCAAGAGCCGCCACCGGCGTGGTGCCAAAGCCGCAGCGGCCGCTGACATGGGCGACCTTGAGCGTACCGACATTGTCTACTTCCGCGGTCACCAGTACGCCCAGTACAAGGCCCCCGGCCTGTTCGCCAACGGCAGCGAAACCCGCGGCTTCGACCTGCGCTATGTAGAAAAGGTGGGGGGCTTCGCGAACGTCAAGCTGATGATCAGCACCAGCTGCGCAACCCTATGCCAGGAGGCGGTCGGCGTGTTCCGCAGCCTGTTCCCCAACGCGATCATCCTCGGCTACCGCAAATCCGCACCGATCGACGGCGCGGGCGTGCGCAATGCCCTCACCAAGCGCATCAACGCCATCAACCGACCACTGCTGCTGGACCAGCCCGTCGATGTGAGCGCGATCATCGACGCATGGCGAGCGGTCATTGAGTCGCGCCACAAGGGTCACGAGCGGCCGGTACCCGGCTACCTGCAGGGCAATACCGTCACCTACTGGGATGGCAAGGCTTGGCACACGATCACCGCCAATGACGCAGCGAACGCCTGCAAGGTCAAGGGCAACTATACAGACCAGTATCCCAATCCGCCCTGACTTGCACCAATGGGCAGGCTCGGCATTCCCTTTTTCGGCAACCGGAGATGCATCAGATGTTCGGCACCCGCACCCAGACGCAAGCACACCAGACCATGTCGCCCTCCGGCGTCGGCGGTCTGTTGCAGCGCAAGTGCGCGTGCGGCGGTTCGGCCGGCCTGAGCGGTAAGTGCGAGAAGTGCGCAAGGAACGACCTGCAGGGCATTCAGACCAAACTCGACCTGGGGGCGGCCGACGATGCCTTTGAGCGCGAAGCCGACCGCGTCGCCGACCAGATCACGTCCGGGGGCTCGGCAAGTCCGGACGACAGTCACGCGCTGAACGGGCCGCAGCGGCAACCGTTGAGGATTCAGCGGCTCTCCACCAGACCAGCCGCCAGCCAGCCCGCCATGACATCAAGGGCCGCAGCGGTGCTGCGTGAGCCAGGCGAGGCCCTGCGTACCGATCTGCGTACCGACATGGAAAGCCGATTCGGGCACGATTTCTCGCGGGTACGCATTCACACTGGCTCGGCGGCAGACCAATCCGCACAGGCGCTGAACGCCCATGCTTACACACTCAATCGCAACATTGTTTTCGCTGCCGGCCAGTTCAGCCCCGAAACCCGAAAGGGCCGTCACCTTCTTGCACATGAGCTGACCCACGTCGTCCAGCAGTCCGGCGCAGGCGCCGGCACCGGCCCCGTACAGCGCAGCAGCAAGAATGACGAGCCCTCCACCAAGCCCCACAGCTGCGGCGGCTGGACTTGCGCGGATACCGCCCATTGCAAGAAACCGGACAGTGGAAAGGCGCCCAGCGGCGACGCATCCAAGAACTGGTCGCTTACCGCGAACCTCGATCTCGACGTGGAGTCGGCCACCGACGTCACCGGCAGCGCGGATGTCGGCCATGCCTTCGTCGAGTTCGAGGAGTCGAATGGCGATCGCTACACCTACGGTCACTACCACAACAAGACGCAATCTCCGAACAATTTCAACAGGCCCGAGGTACCGGGTTGCGCAGCACATCCCGACTCGACCCATGCGGACTGCGTGGACATGAAGATCCGCTTCGACCTCAGCAAGGCCGAATACGACAAGGCCCTCGGGTTTGCACAACTGTGGTGCTCGGCCCCACCACGCTACAACCTGTTCAACCAGAACTGCGCCACTTTTGTAGAGCACGTGGCCAAGCAAGCCGGCAAGCCATTGCCGAGTTCGCGTGGCAAGGTCGGCTACGGCCGCTTGAGCGCCGATGCCGACAACCCTTACACCCTGTTCGACGCCCACGTCAGCCAGGCAGACAAGGCAACCTGGCGCAACCGAGTCACCGGTGACTTTAGCGGCCACTACGACGCCGGTGGCAGTCCGATCGCGTTCGACTCGTTCAAACTCGTGACCGACGAGAAACTCGTCGTGGCTGGGCGGTACAAGTTTCAGGGCAGCAGCGGCAACACGGTAGAGGGTGAGCTGGACGGACAACTCGTTTTCAAGGTGGAGGGGCCGACGAAGAAGGTCGACCCGGTCGTGACGTTCAAGTGGACCGAACCAGGCGGTGCCGGCCGCGGACGCTGGTCGGTTTCAAGCTCAGCGGCCCTCAAGGGTACCTGGGGGCGCGGCGCGGCCGATAATGGAGCAGGGAAATGGGAACTCACAAAAAAGGCCCCGTGACGGCTCACGCCCGCGCCTGGGCAGCAGGCCTGCTGGGGACGGCTCGCAGGGACGCCCGCCCATGACCACGCCCGTCTCACCCCGCCTCATCAAGGCCGGCATCGTGATGGTCGATCCTCAATCGGGCCAGGTGCGGCGGGTCATCGCGCTGCAGTACAACCCGGACAGCCTGTCCCGATCGCTGCAGGTTCAGGGTGCGGGCGAAGGGACCGATCGCTCCGAAGCCCTGCGCCTGAAGGGGCCGGCGGTGGAAACCTACCGGCTCGAGGCCGAGATCGACGCGGCGGATCAGCTCGAATTCCCGGATCAGCACCGCGCGGTGGTCGAGGCCGGCATCGCGCCGCAGCTGGCAGTGCTGGAAAGCCTGATTCAGCCGCGCACGGCAGACCTGCTGTCGCGCCGCGCGCTGGCGGCCTCGGGCACACTCGAGATTGCACCGATGGAGTCTGCGCTGGCGCTGTTCGTGTGGGGTGCGCAGCGGATCGCACCGGTGCGGGTGACCGATTTCTCGATCACCGAAGAAGCCTTCGACCCCGCGCTCAACCCGATCCGGGCCAAGGTCAGCCTCAGCCTGCGGGTGTTGTCGGTGGACGACCTGGGCTTCGATCACAAGGGCGGCGGGCTGTTCATGGCTTATCTGCAGTCGCGCGAGCGCCTCGCCGGCAAGGCTGCCACCTTCGGCTTCGACGCACTCGGTATCGGAGGATTGCCATGATCGATCCGCTCAAGGCCTTCATGCAGGCGAATGCGCTGAGTTCGCCGGCCTTCTCACCGGACAGCCGCTACCACGGCCTGGACCTGGGCCAGTGGACACGCCCGGACGGCCTCCCTGTGCCCTATGTACGGCGGCGCTTCATTCCCCCGCCCGAGGCCTTTGCGACGTTGCTGGAACACCGGGTGGAGCAAGGCGACCGGCTGGACAATCTGGCCGCGCGCTATCTCGGCGATGCGCAACAGTACTGGCGCATCTGCGATGGCAACGGAGCGCTGCGTCCGAATGCGCTGACCGAGACGATCGGCGCGCGGATCCGGATCACGCTGCCGGAAGGCATGCCGGGGTCGGGCCGTGAGTAGTGCCCTCCATCTCACCCTGATGATCGGCCCGGTGGTGCCGATACCCGTGCCGGCACTGATGATCGACGCGCTCGACGAGGCCACCGTGACCTCAGCGACTGGCGGTGCCAGTGGCTTTCAGTTGCGCTTCAAGGTCACCAGCAAGTCCGAGCTGAACACCCTCTTCCTGATCGCAGTCGGGCAAAACACCAGCATGGCCACCCCGCCGCTGCGGGTGGTGCTGATCGTCACATTGCGCGGCCGGCCGCAGCCGCTGTTCGATGGCGTCGTCACCAATGTCGAGGTGCAGCCGGGCCAGAACGGTCAGCCGGGCAGCATCACCGTCACCGGCGAAGATCTCACCCGGGTGATGGACATGATCGACTTTTCCGGTCTGCCCTTCCCGGCGCTGCCGATCGAAGCGCGGGTAGCGCTGATCTGCGGCAAGTACGCGGCCTTTGGCATCATCCCGTTGCCGATCCCGGCGATCTTCCTGGATGTGCCGATCCCGATCGAGCGCATTCCGGCCCAACAGGGCACCGACCTCGCCTACATCCGCCAACTCGCGGACGAAGTCGGCCACGTGTTCTACATCGAGCCGGGCGAGGCGCCGCTGACCAACATTGCCTACTTTGGCCCCGAGATCAAGATCGGCCCACCACAACCGGCGCTCAACATCGACATGGACGCGCATACCAATGTCGAGTCGCTGAGTTTCAGCTTCGACCCGACCAAGGGGGTGCTGCCGATCGTGTTCATCCAGAACCAGGCCACCCGGGTGCCGATTCCGCTTCCGGTCCCCAATCTCAACCCGCTGCAGCCACCGCTGGGCCTGCTGCCGGCGCCGATCGCCAACCTGAAGATCATGAAGAACACCGCCAAGATGAATCCGATGCAGGCGCTCTCGCTCGGCCTCGCCGAAGCAAAGAAATCGCAGGATGCCGTAAGCGGATCGGGCACGCTCAACGTGTTGCGCTACGGCCACATCCTGAAGCCACGGCGGCTGGTGGGCGTGCGCGGCGCGGGGGTCGCCTACGATGGCCTCTACTACGTCAGCAGTGTCACCAGCACGCTCAAGCGCGGCAGCTTCAGTCAGAGCTTCAGCCTCACCCGCAATGGCCTGGTGTCCATCACGCCGAAGGTGCCGACATGAGCGAACGCTACTACGGCAAATATCGCGGCATGGTACTCAACAATGTCGACCCGATGCAGCAAGGCCGCATCCAGGTACAGGTGCCGGACGTGGCCGGGCTGGTGCCGGCCAGCTGGGCGATGCCGTGCGTACCGCTGGCCGGCCTGCAGACCGGCATGGTGGCGCTGCCGATCATCGGCTCCGGGGTGTGGGTGGAATTCGAGCAGGGCAACCCCGATTTCCCGATCTGGGTCGGCTGCTTCTGGGGCAGCGCCGCCGAGATCCCGGCGCTGGCCCGCGCGACCCCGCCGGTGATCCCGGCGATCACCTTCCAGACGCCATTGCAGAACGGACTCACCATCTCCGATCTGCCCGGCCCCACCGGCGGCATCATGTTGAAGAGCACCACCGGTGCCACCCTCATCGTCAACGACACCGGCATCTACATCCAGAACGGCAAGGGCGCCTCGATCACGCTGATCGGCCCGAGCGTGACGGTGAATGCCGGCGCCCTCACGGTGATCTGACCATGCCTGGGCCCCTGCTCCACCTCGGTGCAACCGTACTGTGTGCGCATGGCGGTAGCGCCACACCCACGGCGCCCAACCCGCGGGTTCTGGTGAGCGGCCAGCCCAGCGTGGTGATGAGCCCGCCCTATGTGGTCGCCGGTTGCCCGTTCAACGTCTCCGGCAGCCCGGTGCCCTGCGTCACCGCGCAATGGGTCGTCGCCGCAACGCGGGTGTTCTCCAGCGGCCAGCCGCTGGTGCTGATGGACAGCCAGGCGATCTGTGCGCCCAACGGCACGCCGCTGCTGGCAGTCGCTGCCCAGACCCGGGTGATCGGGAGTTGATCATGAGCGTGCGCGTACATTTCCCCTA